>CAOVIS010000044.1:6042-8600 GCA_948543905.1 uncultured Bacilli bacterium | reverse complement strand
TAATATTTTATAATTCTTTTTATTTAGTGTGAACCTTAAAGGTATTATAATCTAAGTTCTCTTTTTTATATAGATTAATCTTTTTCAAAGGAGGTATAAGAAAATGGAAGAAAAAGAATTAGTAGAAGTAGAAATAAAAGAAGAAGTTGAAGAAAGACCAACTGATGTTGAAGTACAAACAATATTTAATGAAGATTCAATAGATGTGCTTTGTGAAGATGCCGAAGTTGAAAATGAAGAAAAAGAGGGTGAATAATATGGCTTTTAATATGAGAACAAGCAAACCAAGTGCTGGTAATAAATTTTATAATAATGGTCGATGGTGGCTAGGAAGCAGTTATAAATTTAGAGGTTGTATTGTTAATCCAGCAGTAGGAAAAGTAATAGCACAAGAATCATCACAGTCATCAGTTAAAAAAAGTATTGATGAAATTGCCAAAGAAGTCATTCGTGGTGATTACGGAAATGGAGAAGTCCGTCGCAAGGCTTTAGGCTCGTATTATGATGAAGTTCAAAAACAAGTTAATCAAAACTTTAAACATGGAACTACACGTTGGGATAACATAAAATTATATTAAAATTTAGGCTGGGAGAGAATCCTAGTCTTTTTTTAATGATAAAAAATATATCCTAGGTACTAAATAGTTACTATGAACTTGGTTTTATATTACCTTATTGTACTTTAAAGAACATCAAAGTACTTATAAATACAACAAATTACAAAGTATAGCTTTTTAATGTCTTTTATGTTAAAATAAATTAATAAATATTATTTAGTTTTAAGGAGTGTTATTTAATATTTTTGCTGCAAAATGGCGTGTTTTATTCATATAAGACAATAAAAAATGAATTATCAACAATAAAATCAGCAAAAGACTCTGAAAAATAAATAACAAAAAATTAATAGAAATAAGGTGAGATTATGTTTGAATTAGTATCTAAATATAAACCAAGTGGCGATCAACCCCAAGCTATAGAAAAATTAGTTAATGGTATTAAAGAAGGCAAGAAAGAACAAGTTTTACTAGGCGCAACCGGGACAGGTAAAACATTCACAATTGCTAATGTTATTGCCGAGGTTAATAAACCAACTTTAGTTTTAGCCCATAACAAAACTCTTGCAGGTCAACTTTATAGTGAATTTAAAGAATTATTTCCTAATAATCATGTTGAATATTTTGTTAGTTACTATGATTATTACCAGCCCGAAGCCTATGTTCCCTCAAGTGATACATATATTGAAAAAGACTCTTCTATTAATGATGAAATCGATGAATTAAGACATGGAGCTACTAGTGCTTTAATTAATTTTAATGATGTAATCGTGGTATCAAGTGTTTCCTGTATCTATGGTATAGGTGAAAAAGAAGAATATGAAAAATCAATGTTAATTTTAACTGTAAATGACGAAGTAAAACGTAATGATATAATCAATCGTTTAATTGATATGACCTATGAACGCAACGATATGGATTTTCACCGCGGAACATTTCGCTGCCGTGGTGATATAATTGATATTGTTCCTTCAAACATGCATGATCATGCGATTCGAATTGAATTATTTGGCGATACCATTGATCGCATTGCAACATTTGATCCCGTAACAGGCGTTATCATAACTGATAAAAAAACTGTTACTATTTCACCAGCATCTCACTTTGTTACAAGCCCTGAAAAATTAGAAGAAGCAATAAAACGCATAAAAGCTGAATTAGATGAGCGTTTAATAGAGCTTAAAAATAAAAATAAACTTTTAGAAGAACAACGTCTCCGAGAACGTACTAATTATGATTTAGAGATGTTAAAAGAAACAGGATTTTGCAGTGGTATCGAAAACTATTCTCGCCATTTAGCTCTGCGTGGTCCAGGAGAGACTCCAACTTGTTTAATTGACTTTTTCCCGAATGATTTTCTCTTAGTTGTTGACGAATCTCATGTTACTCTGCCTCAAGTCCGTGGTATGTATAATGGAGATAGAATGCGTAAAATGACCCTTGTTGATTATGGTTTTAGACTACCTAGTGCTCTAGACAATAGACCTCTAAATTTTACTGAATTTGAAAGCAAGATTAATCAAGCTATTTATGTTTCTGCTACCCCTGGTGATTATGAATTAGAACATACTAATAATACTTATATCGAGCAAATTATAAGACCAACTGGTCTATTAGACCCAACTATCGAAGTAAAACCAAGTGAAGGCCAAATTGATGATATAATTTCTGAGATAAAAGCTAAAATTGAATTAAATGAACGGGTTTTAATCACTACTCTTACCATTAGAATGAGTGAAGAACTTACTAATTATTTAAAAGAAATGGGGATTAAAGTCGCTTATCTTCATAGTGAGATCAAAACTTTAGAAAGATTAAAAATAATTCGAGAATTGCGTTTAGGGATATATGACTGCATTGTCGGCATCAATTTATTACGCGAAGGTTTAGATATCCCTGAAGTTAGTTTAATATGTATTTTAGATGCTGATAAACAAGGCTTCCTAAGAAGTGATAGAAGTTTAATTCAAACTATTGGACGTTGTGCAAGAAATGCGAATGGTC
>CAOVIS010000044.1:2106-6032 GCA_948543905.1 uncultured Bacilli bacterium | reverse complement strand
TAAAGGCCATGTTATTATGTATGCTGATACCATAAGTAGTGCTATGAATAAAGCAATCAAAGAAACATCAAGACGTCGTGAAATTCAAGAAAATTATAATAAGGAACACGGCATTACTCCTAAAACAATTATGAAAGATATAAAAGAAGTAATTGCAAATGAAGTAGAGAAAAAAGCTGAAAAACCTAAAATGTCCAAACAAGAACGCGAAAGCATACTCATGACTTTAGAAAGTGAAATGCAAGAAGCAGCTAAAAATTTAGATTTTGAACGAGCTATGGAGCTACGTGATATTATTTTTGAAATGAAAAAATAACTAAAGGCATCAAAGTAATTAACTTGCAACTTTATAAAAAATGTGTTAAATTATTAATAGGTGAAGAAACTTGAAAAAAACAAAAATTTTTATTCTTAGTATTTTAACCACATTTTGTCTTTACAGCGAAAGAATTATTCGCGAGATGTCTCTTTCGTATGATAATATAAAAGATTTTAGTATTGAAGATATTTCTAAGTTTAGCTATACTAATATGGATTTTTTACTTATCTTTGCTGTTACTATTGCTCTTATTATTTTCTACACTAAATTAAAAGATACTAAAAAATATAAAGCTTATAATATTTTAAGTTTTGTTTTTTCTTTGTTCTTAGTCTTTGGTTTTAGTTATAATGTAAATAAAAATTATGCTTTAGTTTTTGGCAATTTTCCTATGTTTTTAATATCAAGCTTAAAATTATATGTTTATTATGAATTTTTAAGTTTTACTATAAACTATTTAACTATTAGACTAAAAGAAATAGACTTTAAAAAGATTAAATTACCTAAGTTTTTAACTAAATTTAGTAATTACTATGAATTACATCCCTATAAAACAACTATCATTTTTTTAATTTTAGCTTGGTTGCCATATATTATTAGTTTTTATCCTGGTGTATTATCACCAGATCCTGCTGTTCAAATTACGGCCTACTATAATATGGATAACAAATATAGTGATAATATTGATTTAATTGACTCTAATATTAAACTCATCACCCAGTATTCCATACATTCATATTAGGAGGCTTTGCTCGCCTTGGTGATTTAGTAGGCAATATTAATCTAGGACTTTTTATGTTTATAATATTTCAATTATTTGTAGTAATAACATCTCTTACTAATGCTTTAGTATATCTAAAAAAATTAAAAGTACCACTAATATACCGTTTAATAGTACTTTTCTTATTTGCTTTTGTTCCTGTATTTCCTCTTTATTCTATTTGCTTTGTAAAAGATATTTTCTTTGGCGCCTTACTTTTATTTTTAATAATAGAATTTCATAAATTATTAACTAAAAACAATTATAGGTTAATTAATTATCTTACTTTAGGACTATTAATTCTCTTTATGATGTTAGTTCGTAACAACGGTGTATACATAATTTTGCTAAGTTTCATACCTCTCATTTTTTTTATAAAAAAAGAGCGTTTAGCCCTTATTTTAGTTTTAATATCTAGCATTAGTATCTATTTTGTTCATAATAATATTTTATTGCCTGCTTGGCATATTACAGGCACTAGTATTCGTGAGGCTTTATCAGTTCCTATCCAACAAACTGCAAGACTAGTAAAATATCATGAAGAAGATATTAGTTTAAAAGATAAAAAAATAATAAATAAACTTCTTAATTATGAAGGCTTAGCTGAAAACTATGAACCTAATATTGCTGATCCTGTAAAAGATGAATTTAAAAAAGGAGTTACCAAAGAAGATTTGCAAGCTTATTTTAAAGTTTGGGCTAAAGGATTCTTAAAACATCCTGGTGTTTATATAAATGCCACGATAAATACAATATATGGTTATTTTTATCCTAACACTAGCAATTGGTATATATATCATAACTATAATAAAATTCTTGTTCGGAATGGTTTTGACTATCATTTTAATAAGTTAAGTTGGACTCGTAAAATTTTAGAAAACTTTGCTGTTAGCTATCCTTATGTTCCGCTATTAGGAGCCCAAGTAAATATTGGCTTTAATACATGGATATATCTATATCTATTAGCATTTTTAATTCATGAACATCAAAAAAAGCTATTACCTTTAATTCTCCCTGGCCTAGCTCTTCTCTTAACTTATATAGTTGGTCCTGTAAATACTTATTTCAGATATGTTTTACCCCTAGTAATATGCCTCCCAATACTAATTGGCATTATCTATCAAAGTACAGTTGCCAAGAAATAAAAATATGTAGTATAATGTAATAGAAAGAAGGATAATAATGAAAAAGAAATTTGTTGTTTTATTAAGCTTTATTTTAATGTTAAGTCTAAGTGCTTGCTCTAGCAAAGAAAATAGTACTAATAAAAAAGAAGAAATAGCTTTTCCTGAAGTAGATGGTAATATAGAAGAAGGTAAAATTGATGATATTTCGTTTAAAGAAAGTTCTAAAATAACTAACTATATCAAAATCGAAATGGCTGATAGCAGTATTATCCTTTTAGAACTATATCCAGATAAAGCCCCAATTACTGTTAAAAATTTTCAAAAATTAGTCCAAGAGCATTTTTATGATAATCTAACTTTCCATCGTGTTGTCAAAAATTTTATGGTTCAAGGGGGAGATCCTACTGGAACTGGCGGCGGTGGTTCTGATGAAACTATCAAAGGTGAATTTAAAAGTAATGGGGTTAATAATACTATTTCTCATACCAGAGGGACTATTTCCATGGCTAGAAGTAATAATCCCGATTCTGCCTCTAGTCAATTCTTTATTTGCGATGCTAATTCCACCCATTTAGATGGCAATTATGCAGCTTTTGGTCATATGCTAGCTGGCTACGAGACTCTTGATCGTATAGCCTCCGTTAAAACAAAAAAAGAATTAGCTATCAATCCTCCAAAGATAAAAACAATTAGATTTGTAACAATTGAAAATTAGCTCTAAAAAGAGCTTTTTTTAATTCCAAAAGTATGTTTAATAATGTAAATAAGCCTTTAAAAGCTTTATTTGTTTTTAAAAATTTAGTATCATATCATTAAGAAGGTTACATATGAAAAAAACAAAATTTATTTCCAAATTAATTTTTATAAGTGTTCTAATAATATTTATTATAGTTTTATTTAATAGAAAAGAAAGCTTTTCCTTTAGCGATGAGCGAGTTTTAAGTTATACAGCCAAGTCAAGTTTTCCCAAGGATGTTTATGGTACTCCTGTTTATACTGCCATAATTAGTGAAGGCCCAGCAAGACCAATGATTAAAAGAAAAATAAAATATATTGTTATTCATGAAACTGACAATTTTGCAAAAGGAGTCGGAGCCCAGAATCATGCTAATTTTTTAAGTTATAATAATACCAGTACTACTTCATGGCATTATACCGTCGATGATCATGAAATATATCATCATATTCCAGATAATGAAATCGCTTACCATGCGGGAGAAAAAGTAGGCAATGAATTTGGTATAGGAATTGAATTATGTGTAAATGATGATGGTGATTTTACTAAAACCTTTGAAAATGCTGCTAAATTAGTCGCTTATCTTCTAAAAGAATATGATCTTGATATAAGTGCTCTAAAAACTCATCATGACTTCTCAGGCAAAGACTGTCCTCACAAGATATTAAGCACTAATCGGATGCCTGAATTTCAGACCAAAATTGCATATTATTTAAGTATTAAATAGTAGATAAAAAACATAATAAGAAAGAGGGAAATTCTTATGCGTAAATACATTTGGGAATATATAACTAATATTGAATTAAAAATAAAAGAAAACCATAAATTTACCAATATGGAAAAAAATATTTTAAAAGATAAAATTACTTATTTTGCTCATGAAAGACTAATTCATCTTTTAATTACCTTATTTTTTGTTTTATATACTATAATATTTCTTTGTTTAGGTATGATTTCCTTAATTTTTTTAATACCATTTGCCTT
>CAOVIS010000044.1:0-2096 GCA_948543905.1 uncultured Bacilli bacterium | reverse complement strand
GTATTTGTTTCTTATTATTTTATATACCACATTATTTCTTTTTAGAAAATAGTGTGCAATATCTATATAAATTGTATGACAAAATAGTAGTTAGCAGCTCGAACTAAAAAATAAATAAAAAAACTTGTAAAAAGCCTATTTTTATTATAAAATATAATTAAATGAAGCGGTGATATTATGGGCCAAGTATTTGATCATGTAAATCTTTATAAGAAAAAATTTCCAGGCGGAGTTACTTGGTGGCGACTAAAACAGCATGCCAAAGTAATAGAACAACATTTAAACCCTGGTGAATATGTACGTTATGCTTTTGCCGGCCAAAAAAATGATAAATTTTATGATTTAACATCCACAGCAGTCATAGTTATAACCAACAAACGACTTTTAATCGGACAAAAAAGAGTTGTATGGGGTTATTTTCTAAACAGTATAACTCCTGATTTATATAATGATATGCAAGTATATCAAGGTTTACTATGGGGACGAATTACAATTGATACTGTTAAAGAAAAAGTTATCATAACTAACTTAGCTAAAGATTCCCTAAGAGAAATAGAAACTGAAATTAGCGAATTTATGATGGAAGAGAAAAAGAAATATGCTCGCCGTAAAGAATTTGATTAAAAATATTTCTAAAACAAAACTTAAAGTTTTAGTATTTCAGCTTACTATAATTTTTCTATTTATATTATTTTTTCTATTTCTCTTATTTCCAAAAAACTATTCTAAAAATTATAACATTAAAGATATTGTTGTATCTGAAACTTATAATAAAAAACAAAAAAGCTATTATTTTACTTTTAAATATAAAGATATAACCTTAGATTTCCTTCTAGAATCCCGATACACCAATCATCGCTCCTTGATAAATGATATTGAAATCCTAGAAGATAATGATAATTTTTGTTTAATCCCTAAATCTTCTAAGCTAAACTTAATTCCTATTTGCTATCAAGATAATACAATAATTCATTATAAAGAAGCAAGCGAGAATCTAAAAGAACAATTTTCTAGTTATCTAAAAAATACTTCTTTAAAAGATACTTATAATGATATTGAAATATATAATCGGGATTATACTTATTTAATCTGGAATTATGACGGCTTTTACTACATAAATAAAGATAACAAACAAAAAATAGATATTTTTGACAAAGAACTATATACAGTAAACTTAATTGATTACACTAAAGATTATTTAATAATTGCTGATTACGATTCTAACTATACTTTTAATCGCATTTACACCATCACCTTTAAAGATGGTAAACTAAAAAAATATAATTTTGATGATTCAATTTATTTTGATAGTTATTTTTTAGGTTATAAAGATAATAAAACTTATTTAGTAGATAATAAAGAAAGCAAAATATATGAAATAAATGCTAAAAATGGAAAAGTAGAAAAAGCTAAAAATCAAATTTTAAAAAATAATTCTTGGGAATCTGTAAATATTAAAACTTTAATTAATAAAAATGTTAAATTTACATACGCTTCAAACTATGAATATACATTGGAAAACAATACTATTTATTTAAACTATAAAGATAAAGACATTAAAACCTTAATATCTAAAGACGTAAAAAATATCGTAAGAATAAAAGATAAAGATATTTTTTACTTAAAAGAAGATGATTTATATCATTTTAATCCTGAAGTTGGCGAAGAATTATTATTAACTTTCTTCGAGTGGAATTTTAATTACGAAAATATAATCTATGTCAATTAACCAAATTTTTCATTTATCATATTCTATTATTAGGAGTGATAAAGTTGGAAGAAAATAATTATTTTACGTATTATACAATTGAGCGTGGTGATAACTTATATGAAATATCTAGACGTTACAATATAAATCCTAAATTATTAGCAGCTATAAATGGTATCAAAGACAATGAATATATTTATCCTGGGCAAGAACTGTTAATTCCAAAAAGTGGCTATAGTTATTATATTACCGCAGAAGGAGACACCTTATCAGGAGTTACTGAAGCATTTAAAACAACTCATGATAACTTATTAAAATTTAATAAAACAATCTATCTTTTACCAGAACAAATTCTAGTTTATAAAAATAATCGTTAAAAAGATTAACC
>CAOVIS010000043.1 GCA_948543905.1 uncultured Bacilli bacterium | reverse complement strand
CTTTAAGATCTGCAAGATCTCCAGAACAACATTCTAATGTTCTTACTGGTACATCTAAACTTCTAAAAAATTCTACTGTAAACTGCCACATTTTGTTATACCAATCCATTGCTTCTTCTGGCTTACATAAAACAACCATTTCCTGCTTTTCAAATTGATGAACTCTATAAAGTCCTCTTTCCTCTAAACCATGAGAACCAACCTCTTTTCTAAAACAAGGAGAATATGATGTTAGAGTAATTGGCAATTCTTCTTTAACAATTTGTCCTTTATATTTTCCTATCATAGAATGTTCTGATGTTCCAATTAAATACAAATCTTCATTTTCAATTTTATACATCATTGCATCCATTTCTGCAAAAGACATAACTCCAGTTACGACATCACTTCTAATCATAAATGGTGGAACACAATATGTGAAACCTTTATCAATCATGAAATCTCTTGCATAAGATAACATTGCTGAATGTAATCTTGCTACATCGCCCATCAAATAATAGAATCCATTTCCACTTGTTCTTCCTGCTGACTCTTTATCTAAACCATTCAAAGCCTCACATATATCGGCATGATATGGTATTTCATAATCAGGAACAACAGGTTCTCCAAATTTCTCAATTTCAACATTTTCAGTATCATCTTTTCCAATAGGCACACTATCATCAATAATTTGAGGTATAACCAGCATTTTTTCTTTAATGCTTTTGTTAATAATATCTTCTTCTTTTTCAATTTCTTCAATTCTTTTATTAATAAGGTTCACTTCTTCACGCTTTTTATTTGCTTCATCCTTTTTTTGTTCCCGCATTAAAGATCCAATTTCCTCACTAATACTATTTCGTTTCATCCTTAGATTATCGCCTTCGGTTTTTAACTTACGAAGATTCAAATCTAAATCATAAACTTCGTCAACCAAAGGAAGCTTCTCCTCTTGAAATTTCTTTTTAATATTTTCTTTTACTAACTCTCTATTTTCTCTAATTAATTTAATATCTATCATAATTCATTCCTTCTTTCTATAAACTCTTTATTTCAAATGCTTTTTTAGCTTCTTCTAAATAACTATTCATATCAAACTCTTTGCCACGCAAATATCCATCAAGTTCTTCATTAAAACACTCACAAACTAAATTTTGTTTAGGATAATAATTATAAAATTCTTCTAAAGTTAAAGTTTGTTCTAAACTATGCATCAAAGATGGTACAAGTACCCAAAATATTGGCATTATTTCAATATCAAATAAACCTTTAGCAATATCCTCAAGGTCTAAATTTAAAATCGAAACTACCCCGTTTAAAGCAAGTCTCTCATCAACTTCATCATGAAGCTTTGATATAAAACGATAATCGCCTATTATTTGTCTAAATTTTAAAGATTTTTTAACTTGTTCTTCCATATAAAGCATATGACAACTCCATCCATCCTTAATTGGAATTTTCTCCACTGTTCCATCAGGATAAATATAAATTATTGCTATATCAACTAACTTTTCCATATCACCCTCCAAAATAAAAAAACCCAAAACAACTCTTTAAGGAGCAATGTCTTGCGGTACCATCCTTTCATTATACTTTAAAGTCTTATAACATTGACCAAACGGAAACTATTAATTTCACTAAAGAAGGAGATTTCTTATACTATTCTTATTCATTTTCACCAACCATGAACTCTCTTTAAAAGCTATAATATAGTACTTTGCTTCTTTTTTGCTTTACTAATATAATATATCATAATTCCTTTTTTTATGCAAGCTTCTTTAAATTAACATAAAACTTCATAAAATCAAACATCATATCATCTATAATATGAGCAAAACTAGGATTTTCAATAATTTCAGTACCACTATTAACAAATAATTCTATATTTTCTCTCATTTTGTTATTTATTAATATTTCCTGTTTTGTTGCTCTATCCTCAATTAAATAAAAATTAGCTCCATAATAAACAATATATTCAAGTCCAAAAAACTTTAAAAAATAAATAAAGTCTACTACTGAAATTGCACCTAATTCTAAAATTTTATTTTTAATACCATCTCTAAGTATTTTATAAAAATCTATTTTATGTTTTAAATCTAATATTTCACTCTGTAAATCTTTAACTATATCATACTTAAGATACATATAATTAATATAGACTAACATTGCCTCAAAAGCGTTTTTTCCAAAACTCCAATTATCACCAATTTTATATCTTATAATATCAGCATTATAAAGAATTATATTATGATAAACATTTTCAAGTTCATTTATTTTATCTTGTATATTTTCGAGTTCTAAAAATAAATCCTTCATAATGAACACCTCTAAGCTTATTATTATACTATAAATTTCTAAAATTTCAACAAAAAAGATTAAGAATCAGTTCTTAACCTTTATTATTGCTTATTTATAGCATCCTCTAAACCTCTAAAAGGTAAAGTAGCACAATTTTTTCGATTACCTTGTTTATAAATATCACAATAAGCATTACCTTCTCCTAATAAATCTGAATTATATTCTTTATTTTCGGTCATCGCATAAAAATTATGAATATAATCTATTGCTTCCTCTTTGGTTTTACCTATTAGATTATTAATCATTATTGAAGTTGCAGAAATAGATATCGCACAAGCCTCTCCCTCAAAGGTAATATCTTCGATAATATTATCTTTAAACTTAATATATATATCAATATTATCAATACAAGAAGCATTATTAGTATTTACCTTCATATAGGCCTCATCTAAAGACCGTTTACGATTCAGTGGATGCGTATAATGCTCCATAATTATTTCTCGTCTTGTTTCATTATCCATTTATATCATCTCTTTTACTATTTTTTCATAATCACTTAACAATTCAACTAAATTATCAATCTCTTCATAAGTATTATAAAAATACAA
Organism: uncultured Bacilli bacterium; assembly: GCA_948543905.1. The sequence continues at coordinate 5,715 of CAOVIS010000043.1, read as the reverse complement.
ACTTATTCTTACTGTATTCGTGACCCCAACACTAGATTTTAATATTTTAGCACAATGATTACCAGCTCTAACACAAATATTATATTTATTTAAATAATATGCAACATCTTGACTAAAAATATTTTTAACATTTAAAGCGACTATACCACTATCACTTTCAATATTTATAATATCTACATGTTTAATTGGTAAAAGTTTATCTAATAAATAAGTTCTTAAATTGTGTTCTTGTATTTTTATTTTGTCCATGCCCACATTATTCAAATACTTTATAGCCGCACCTAAGCCTATTACACCAGCAATGTTTGGAGTTCCTGCCTCTAATCTTGTTGGAATCGGTTTTAATAGCACATCTTCTGGGGTATCAAAAGATTCATTCATGCCACCACCTAAATTAATCGGTTCTAAATGCTCTAAAAGTTCTTTTTTGCCATACAAGACTCCAACCCCAGTTGGTCCACACATTTTATGACCTGAAAAAGCTAGAAAATCTATGTCCATATCTTGAACATCAACTGTTTCATGAGGAATCATTTGTGCTCCATCTACTACTAAAAATATATTATTTTGATGAGCAAGTTTAGCAATTTCTTTAATCGGCCTTTTATCTCCTATCACATTAGTAATACCAGCAAGACTAATAACTTTAGTGTTTTTATTAAGCGTTTTTGCGACATTATCTATAGTCACATAATAATTATTATCAAGAGGAATATAATTTACCTTTATTCCTAATTTTTCTACTAATCTAAACCATGGTAGCACATTAGAAGCATGCTCACTTGTTGTAATTAAAACTTCATCACCTTTTTCTAAGTAATTTTCAAAAAATCCTCGCACAATCATATTTAGAGAATCTGTAGCTCCGCTTGTAAAAATTATTTCTTCCATAAATTCAGCATTTATAAATTCTCGTACTAAATCTCTCGTCTCTTCATATTCTTTGTCTACTCTAAAAGACAAATCATAATCGCCTCTATGAGCATTAGCAGAGTACTCTCTATAATATTTGTTCATTGCCTCAATTACACATTTAGGTTTTAAGCTAGTTGCACTATTATCTAAATATACTATTTCGTTATCTAAATTTAAAAGGGGAAAATCTTCTCTATTCATTATTTATCACCTCCATTTTAACTCTGTTTTGACAAGAATCCGGCACTAGTCTCATAATAAAACTAGTTGCCAATAATTCTTTGGCTGAAGATAAATCTAAACCTCTACTTGTTAAGTAAAAAAGTTCTTCAAGATTAAAAGACGAAATTGCAACTAAATGATTAGCTGTTACTTCATTCGTATCTATTAACATATTAGGTCTGATATAAATAGTATCATTATATAATACCAATCCTTTTAAATCTTCCTTTAAATCATTATTTATTGTCTTATCTTTTACATAGCCATTACAAATAACATCTAATAAATCTTTTTCACCTTTATTAATTGCATGCATTTTAACCAAAGATCTACTATTATTACCAAGCATATTAACGTTTATTTCATATTTATTATTTTTCTCATTAATAATTAAAAGATTAAATTCTAAGCTACTGCTATCATTTAAATTAAAAGTAATTTTAGCGTTTTTTTGCAAATATATAACTAAACTGCATTTTAATATTGTTTGATTATCTAAGTTAAACTCTAAACTAACATTGCTATCAATAATACTTTCGATTGTGACCTCACCACTTATTTTAATAGTACTATTTTTTTTAAAATTAACATTATATAATCCTTTAGAAATATCTAATTTATCCTCTTCCACTAATAATTTATTCATTTTCATCTTGCCCATTAATTACACTAGCCTTAAAACCTAAATTTTCTATTTCTTTTACTAAATTTTTATCACCAGTTTTAACAATTTTTCCTTCACCTAAAATATGAACCTGATAATTATCAAAAAATTTTAAAATATCAGCATGATGAGTAACTATTAAAATTGTTGGCTTAAATTTATCATAATATTTTTTTAAAGACTCTCCTACTTCTTCTATCGCATCAACATCAAGACCACTATCTATTTCATCTAAAATTACAAAACTTGGCTCTAACATAAATAAATGCAAAAGCTCATTTTTCTTTTTCTCGCCACCACTCATATTAAAATTAATATCTCGATGCACAAAAGACTTATCAAGACCAATGATATCACATACTTCATTTAATTTTTTATTAAATTTAAAAATATCTACCCTCTCACCCGTTTTTGATGCAATAATACTTCTTAATAACTCAGCATTACTAATGCCTTCTATTTCTAAAGGATTTTGACTAAGTAAGAAAAAACCTAAATTTGCAATATCGCTAGGACTCATACCTATTATGGATTTATTATTAAAAGTTATATCTCCCTTTGTTATTTTATAATCCGGATGTCGCATCAATATCTTGCAAATTGTACTTTTACCTATCCCGTTTGGTCCCATAAGAACATGAATTTCTCCAGCATTTATCTCTAAATTAAAATCATTTAATATTACTTTATCTTGAGCTTTAACTTCTAGATTCTCTATTTTTAGCATAACTTACCACCTTTCTTATTCTAACACAAACTTGAATTTTTTTAAATATTAATTTATTTTTTACCGAACTAAACTAGTTTCCCTTTCTTCAAGATTATGATATCTTATAGCTAACCACTTTTTATAGTTATTAATATCTATACTATTTATAACTCCTAAGTTACCACTAAAAGATAAAATTCCTTCTTCTTGTTCGCCAAATTCTGAATTAATTAGGTTAATATATATACCATCGATTTCTTGTCCTAACATCACAGAAATGATTTTATCACCAATTAAATCTATTTTTTCTAGACAAATTTCGCCTTGATTGGTTAAAACTTTTAAACTAGCCAAATATTCAGTTACAGGGTTAATATTAAAATATCGTTTATAAAGCTCTAATAAATGCTCAATACTATAAGATCTACTAATGCAAGCAAAGACTTCTTCGTTTATTTGATTTTTACTTTCATAAGGAACAGTTAATAGAAAAGTCTTTGTATCTGTGACAATTTTAAATATAGCCTCATGATTTAAATATTCTTCGTATATAACTTTATCTTTTAAAGTAGTTTGGCAGCTTATTAAAGTTAAAATAGAATTATTACTCTCAATAGTACATTTAAATGTATAAGTATGGTTAAAATAACTAAGTATTATATTTTTCCCTCTTAATTTAACATCAAAAACTTTTCCAATAAGAGTCTTAACTTTAAAATCTACATTTATTAAATCATTATTATCAAAAGAAATATCAAAATTTACTTCATTAGTAAGTCTATGAATAAAATTTAAAACTATATCAATCATTAAACGCCTAGTAACGAGAATATCAATATCATATGTAAATGAACAAGTATTAGATATTTCATAATTTAGTTGCATCTCCATCACCTTGTTTTATAATACCTAATAAATAACTTCAAGTCAAGAAAAAATATGTTACTTATTATCTTGTAACATATTTAATAAATCAATTTTAAACTTATCTTATTATTCCTTTATCATAATATCCTTGTTCTAAATAAAGTCTAGTTGAAAATTTATCACAAACTTTTTCTTGAAATTCAACTTTCTTTCTTCTGCCTTCATCTATTATTCTTAATAGCATTAGTTCTTTTTCTAATCTAGATTTTTCTGCCTCAGCTTGTATAACATCCAGATTTTCTTTAAAATATCTCATTTTCATCCCCCTTTAAACTATTTATTATCTTGTAACATATTTAACAAATCAATTTTAAATTTATCCTTAGAAGCATTAGCCTTAGAAATCATTATTCCTTTATAAGTTGTAAGTTCGCTCATATGTCCTTCCAGTAAAATCTCTGTTGGTGTAATTGTATCTAACATAATTGTGCCCTCTTTTTTATAAACTGTATAATAAAGTTTAACTTCACCATGGACAGCCGCGAACATCTTATCACTTGGAAGCTTTAATTCGTAGCTTTCTGTACCATCTTTTTTGTTAGTCTTGACTAATTCTCCTACAAACTTCCCACTTCGAAGTGATGGATAATAATCAAAATTTAACTTTTTAAAAGCTAACATATTATACTTTTTTAAAGCTCTTTCTAATTTTTTAAACTCATTTTCATTAATATAATCTAAAACATAACCTTTCATAATTAAAACCCCCTATTTCAATTACGAATAAATTATATCACATTTCTTGGCATTTGTCAAATTTTCGTAAATAATTATACTATTTCACAAAAAAACTAGATTTTTATCTAATTTTATGCTTTAAGTGATTTTTAATTTTACAACAGTTATCCCTGGATTAAATATATCAACCTTATAAGAATCAACATTTTTATTTTTCTTTAATAAATCATGAATAAAATCTTTTAAAATATTAGAACTTCTCCCATGAATAATACCAATATACTCTATCCTAAGTTTTACATTATCTCTAATAAATGTTTCTAAAATGTACCCTGCCGTATCTCTTGTCTCCCCATGTAAATTTAAAATAGGCGAACTATTACTAAGCATTATTACTTGGAGGCACTACCGGAATAGAAGCCCCACCTATTGAGAATTCGGGCACACGAGATAATTCTTCCGGAATTGGGATATGGATACTATCAGGTTTAGGTATTGGAGGCAATTTAACTTCTGCTGGCTTTTCCTCTTCAACTTTTTTCTCTTCTTTTGGAGGTTCTATTTTAAATTTTGAGTTGTAATAGCTAATAACTTCTTTAATTGAGGGAATTGAAGGTCTACCACCAATTTTCCCTACAGAAAGCCCTGCAGCTATATTAGAATATGTTATTGTTTTTTCAATATCAAAACCATTAGCAATACAATAAACAAAAGCCCCATGAAATATATCTCCAGCCCCACTAGGATCTACTACTTTAGTTTTTATTCCAGGCATTATTTTAATCTCCCCATTTAAAGTATATAAAGCTCCCATCGCCTCAAGAGTAATTATTATTTCATTATTAGGATAACGACTTTTTAATTTCTTATAAACATTTACTAAACTTACCGAATTTTTATAATCAATTTTAAGTCCACTAACAGTTTCTGCAAAGCCCTTAGAACAAACAATATACTTAACAAATTTACATAATTCTAATAAATCCCTATCTACTCTTCCGGCATCAACAATGCTAATAGCATTCGGAAATCTATTTAAAGCATTAATTGTTGCCGCATACTCTTTACCATCTGAGAAAATAACTTCTGGAACCACTGAATATTCATATTTTTTTAGTCCTGGCTGAGTTGGCCCTACAACATCAAATTTAGTTCTGGTGCCATTTTTTTTATTAACTAAAATTATCGATAAAGGTGTCCCAACTTCATAAGAAACTTCCATAAGCTCTGTTTTTACCATTGCTTGTTCTAATTCTTTTTTAATCTTAGAACCGTAATCATCAGAACCCGTTACTCCTGCAAAATACGAAGTTTCTCCCCATCTCCCTAATAAATAAGCAACATTAGATGCCGTACCTCCACCAGATTCTATTTTTTCACTTAAATGATATTTTGTACCTTCAATAGGATACTCCTCAACTGGACAAGTTATATCATAACTAGTTCTTCCAATGCTTAATATTGTCATGAGCTTCACCCTTTTTCTTATTCTCTTTTTATAATACCATATTTCTAAAAAAAAATAAAGACTATTAATCTCTATTTTCGTAGCATTTCACTACTTGCTATTGCTTCCTCTATTAAAGCATATTTTTCTTCT
>CAOVIS010000042.1 GCA_948543905.1 uncultured Bacilli bacterium | reverse complement strand
TAACAAGTAATAATCATGAATTATTATGTAGATATGAATATGATGCCTGGGGATATATCTTAAGTATTAAAGATAATAATAACAATGAAATAACAGACTTATCTCATATAGCATATCTAAATCCCTTTAGGTATAGAAGTTACTAAAATAGTTATTACTGTTGGTTCTATATATGGAGAATACTTAGCAATTAAACGATCAGTAGCTTTAATATCAGCGCCTATAACTGGTGGTGGAAATTTAATAATTGTCAGAGCCACTCCATAGAAAAAAGGAAAATTTGTGATAGGAATTGAATTAGAACTAAATTCTATTCGTTCAATTGATTTAGCCAATATATTTAATAATATTAATTTAAATAATTATAATTTTAAAATTACTGAAGATGAAGTTTTCAATAATGTTAATTTATTAGAAAATATTGATTTTAAAAAATTAGTATATAGTAAAAGTTATATTAATTTTCTTAATGTTCAAGTTTATTTCCAAAGAATTAAAAAATTCCCTATAATAAATAGTTATAATACTTTTTTAGAAAGCAGTTGTAAACTTATTCTTTTAATAATTGATGGCAAAGAACTGGAAATATATTTTAAAGATGAAAAACTAAAAGAACAAATTATGTTAAATTTAAAAAATAAAAAATATAAATATAATATAAAAACTATTGAATCTGATGGCAGAACAAGAATGAGTGTTTACTATAGTTTTAGATCAAAATTCTAAGACTTTTTCTTTATCTTAGTTAAAATGTGATGCAGTACTTCATGAAAATGTTTTATTAAAATAATAATTATTTACATAATTCTAAGTATTTTCATATAATAAAATGTAAAGTAAATGTGTGTTTCCTTGACATATCAAAAAGTCCTAGATATACTTAAAGTAAGGAAATAACTATGTTTCCAAGGAGGAAAAATGAAAAATTTTAATGATTACAAAAATAATGACAGAAAAAAGAATTTAAAACTTGATTCTATTGTCGTTCATGGAGCTAATGGAGTTGATCCTTATACAGGTTCATTAAGTTACCCAATTTATCAAACGGCAACTTTTAAACATCCATCAATTGAAGATCGTGCTAATTACAATTATGCTCGTTGTATTAACCCAACTCGTGAGGAATTAGAACGTACGATGTGTATTTTAGAAGGAGGAGAGCGAGGTTTAAACTCTGGTATGGCCGCAGTTTCTCTCGTATTTTCGCTTTTAAAACCTCATGATCATGTTATTTTATCAGATGATATTTATGGTGGTACTGTTCGTTGTGTAGATGAAGTATTAAACCCTGTTGGTATTGAAAGTAACCATATTGATTTACGTGATCTAGAATTACTTAAGAAAACTATTAAAGATAATACCAAAATGATATTTATTGAAACTCCAACTAACCCTATGATGCGTGTTGCAGATATTGAAGCAATTTGCAAAATAGCTAAAGAAAAAGACATATTAGTTGTTGTTGATAATACTTTCTTAACCCCATATTTCCAAAGACCATTAACATTAGGAGCGGATATTGTTCTACATAGTGGTACCAAATATTTGGGAGGTCATAATGATGTTTTAGCAGGACTTGTTGTTGTGAAAGATGAGGAAATTGGAGCTAAATTGGAAATAGGGATGTATATTAATGGCGCAGGATTAGGACCTATGGATTCTTGGATTCTTTTAAGAGGAATTAAAACTCTAGCTCTACGTATGAAAAAACATGAAGAAAATGCTCTTAAAGTTGCCGAATTCTTAAGAAATCATCCTAAAATTGAAGAAGTATATTTTGTCGGCTTTGAAGACCATCCTGATTATAAAACAACTTTAAAACAATCAACAGGTTTTGGCGGTATGATCTCATTTAGAGCTAATAACATGGATACTGTTAATCAAATTTTAAATAAAATAAAATTAATAACTTTTGCTGAAAGTTTAGGAGGCGTAGAATCATTGCTTACTCATCCAATAAGTAGAACTCATACTGAAGTAGATGAAAGTACTAGGAATAAACTTGGTATTACTGATACGCTTTTACGTCTTTCTGTAGGAATTGAAGATGCCGAAGATATCATAAATGATTTAAAACAAGCCTTAGAATAGAGGGATTACATGAAAATAAGATTTACCAAAATGCAAGCTTATGGTAATGATTATGTTTATATTGAAACTATTAATCAAGAATTACCAGAAAATTTAAATGAACTTGCTAAATTTGTTTCTAATCGTCATTTTGGCATAGGTAGTGATGGAATGGTTCTAATTTGTCCTAGTAAGGTTGCAGATTTTCGGATGCGTATTTTTAATCCTGATGGTACCGAAGCTGAAATGTGTGGAAATGCTATAAGAAGTGTAGGAAAATTTGTTTATGACCATAAATTAACTACGAAGGAAAATATCACTGTTGAAACTTTAGGTGGTATTAAAAATCTAGAGTTAACTATTACAGATGGTGTAGTATCAAATATTAAAGCTAATATTGGTCGTCCTATCTTCGATTCAAAATTAATTCCTGTTAACACTGATAAATCGGAATTTATAGAGGAAGAAGTAAAAATTTTAGATAAAACCTTCAAAATGAGCAGCTTATCTTGGGGTAATCCTCATACCGTAGTTTTTGTTGATGACGTTTATACTTTTGATGTTGAAAAATATGGCAAGGCTATTGAATTTAATACAGATGTTTTTCCTAAAAAGACTAATGTTACATTTGCTGAGATTATTGATAAAAATACTATAAAAATCCGGGAATGGGAGCGTGGTACAGGCGAGACTATCGGCTGTGGTACAGGTTGTTCTACCGCAGTTGTTATAGCCTATAAATTAGGCCTTACATCCAATAAATGCACTGTTATGCAAATAGGGGGACCTCTGGAAATTGAATATTCTAATGAATTATATATGAAAGGTCCAAGTAACTTTGTATTTGAAAGTACTATTGATGTAAGTCATATAAAATAAGGAGGCTCATGATGAAACTACAAGATGTTTTAACAGGTGTTAATTACCATTTATTAAAAGGAAGCATTGATATAGAAATTAATGATATCAAATTTGATAGTAGGAAAGTTACTGATGGTGATATATATGTAGCTCTCGTTGGTTACAATTCTGACGGTCATGATTACATTAAAGATGCCATCAAAAATGGGGCAACTGTAATTGTAACATCTAAAATTATAGCTGAAAATAATGTAACTGTCATAAAAGTAGATGATACAAGAGTAAGTCTATCATATATGAGTGCAAACTACTTTGCTCATCCTGAACGAGACTTAACCCTTATTACTCTTACTGGCACAGCTGGTAAAACTACGACAACTCATATGATTAGTGCTATTTTAAATCATGCTGGTTTAAAGATATTATAATTCATACTAACAATACCACACCTGAGTCTTATGATATCTTTGCATCTTTCCGTAAGATGGTAGATAATAACATAAAATATGTTGCAATGGAAGCATCTAGTCAAGCTTTTAAACTAAATCGTCTTGCTGGCTTAATTTTTGATTATGGAATTCTTACTAATATTTCTAACGATCACATTGGTCCTGGTGAACATGAGAGTCATGCCGAATATTTAGCTTGTAAAAACAAATTATTTTTGAATAGTAAAAATATCATTATTAATAATGATTCTGCATCTTTAGCTGAGGTTTTAAAAGGCTCAATGCCCAAACCTCTAACTTATGCTTTAAAAAATACTGCTGATTTAAAAGTTAAAGAAATAGATTTAATTAATAAAGAAGATTTTATTGGTTCTTCTTTTACAACAACAGGATTAATTAATGATACTTTTAAACTTAGCATACCTGGTGAATTTAATATTTATAATGCTTTATGTGCTATAACTATTTGCCATATTATAGGTGTAAAAACAGAATTAATTAAAGAAGCCTTATTATCTTTTAAAGTAAGAGGACGGATGGAAGTTGCTTTGTCTACATCTAAATTTAAAGTCATAATCGACCATGCTCACACTGAAGATGAAATGCGTGCTTTAGTAAAAACTCTTAAAAGTTATAATCCTAAGCGTTTAATAAGTATTTTTGGTGGCGGAGGCAATCGTCCTAAAGAACGTCGTTATAACTTAGGCGAAATAATTGGTGGTTCTAGTGATTTATGTATTTTAACTATGGATAATCCTCGCTTTGAAGAAATCTCTTCTATCAATAACGATATTAAAGTAGGTTTATCTAAAGTAAATTGCGAATATATGGAAATTGAAGACCGAGCTCTCGCCATAGAATATGCTTGCTGTAATGCTGAGTATGGTGATTTAATTCTACTAGTAGGTAAAGGCCATGAAGAATATCAAGATATAAAAGGGGAAAAAATATCTTTTAGCGAATTAGAAGTTATAAAAAAAATAAAGAATAAAATGAATTTAGGAGAGTAAATACTCTTCTTTTTCAAAGGTTTATGATATAATTAGTTAGGTGAGCAGTATGTCCATATTTTTAAAATATTTATTTCTATTTTATATTGGTAGTAGTTTAGGTTGGATAATTGAACTAATTTTTAGACGAATTGTTCATAAAAAGTGGGTTAATCCTGGTTTTCTTATAGGACCTTATTTACCTATTTATGGTTTTGGCCTTTGCTTTTTAACTTTAATTTACACCATGTTTAATGGTTATTCTTGGTGGTTAAATATTATTTTAATGGGTATTACTATGACTATCTTAGAGTTAATTGGTGGCTTATGTTTCTTAAAAGATGGCGTTAAATTGTGGGATTATTCTAATATGCCTCTAAATTATAAAGGCATCATTTGTCCAACATTTTCAATTATCTGGACTTGTGTGAGCGCCTTATATTATTTCTTTTTAGCCAGTCCTACTTCTAAAATGATAGATTGGTTTTCCTGTAATTTATCATTTTCATTTGTCTTAGGTGTTTTCTTTGGTCTAATAGTAATTGACTATATTAAATCTACCAATGTTTTCTTAAAACTAAAGAAATATGCTAAAGAGAATAATTTTGAAATTAAATATGAAGAATTAAAATTAAAAATAAAAGAGCAAAAAGAAAAACGTCAAGAAAAATATCATTTTTTTAAATTCTTTGAAAACCCTAAAAATATTCAAGAGTATTTGGAAAACTATTACAAAGATAAGAAGAAACATAATATATTTAAAATTAATAAAAGAAAGAAGGAAAATAAAAATGCAAAATAATAATAATGAAAAAATATATGGGACTATAGCTATTAGCAATCATCATGTTCATTTAACTGAAGAAATTTTTAATGAATTATTTGATGAGGTTATATCTATTAAGAAACCCTTAAATCAAATAGGGGAATTTGCTTCATTTTCTACTGTAACTTTAAAGACAGCAAAAGGTGAAATTCCTAATGTTCGGGTAATTGGGCCATTTCGTAAATATAACCAAGTAGAAATATCTGCGACCGATGCCTATCTTTTAGGATTAACTCCTCCAGTTAGACAAAGTGGGGATTTAGAAGATAGTGAAACTATAACTATTTCCACTTCTAAAAATACTATAACTTTAAAAAATTCTTGTATTATTGCAGAACGTCATGTTCACATGAATAATGCTAAAGCTATGGAATTAGGTCTTAAAAATGAAGATTTAGTTAAATTAAAAGTCGAAAATGATAAAGGTGGGGCTATGGAAGCTTTTGTTAAGGTATCTGATAATGGTTTTTTTGAAATCCATATTGATTATGATGATGCAAATTGTTTTCTCCTTAAAAATGGTGATGAAGTTTTAATTGAAAAATAAAAAAGGATTGGTTATATGAAATGGCAAATAGGAAATATAGAAATAAAGAATAAATTAGTTTTAGCTCCAATGGCTGGCACTTCTAATCCTGCTTATATTAAAATTTGTGCTGAAATGGGAGTAGGATATGCCATAACTGAACTTATTAGTGCCGAAGCTATTATCAGGAATAACAAAAAAACCTTTGAGATGTTAGAAGGAATAGATAAATTAAATATTCCAGTCGCAATCCAATTATTTGGCAGTAATCCAACTGTATTAGCGGAAGCTGCTAAGGTTATAACTAGAATTTATCCTACTGTTATTATTGATTTAAATATGGGCTGTCCTGTTCCTAAAGTTGCCATTCATGCAAGTGCTGGCAGTGCTTTGCTTAAAAATCCCAAACTTGTTGGAGAAATCGTCTCAGCTGTTACCAAAGCAGTAAATGTCCCTGTTACTGTAAAAATCCGAAGTGGTTGGGATCATGACAACATAAATGCTCCCGAAATTGCTCGAATTTGTGAAGAAAGTGGAGCCAAAGCCATAACTATTCATGGTAGGACTAGATCTGATGGATATAGTGGTAAGGTAGATTTAGAAATTATAAAGAAAGTCAAAGCTAGTGTAAATATTCCCGTTATTGGAAATGGTGATATCAAAAACCTTGAAGATGCTAAAAAAATGCTCGAATACACCAAATGTGATGCCATCATGATAGGCAGAGCATCTTTAGGTAATCCTTGGATTTTTAAAAGAATTCTTGCTTTTATAGAAAATAATGAAATTTTACCATTTCCCACTCCTAAAGAGAAAATATCAATGATAAAAACACATTTTACTCTTTTAAAAGAAACAAAAAATGAACATGTAGTCTTATTAGAAATAAGAACTCATGCTCTATATTATTTAAAAGGCTTACCTGATGCCAAACCATATAAAGAAAAAATATGTGCTGCTAAAACTGAAAGTGAACTTATAAGTATTTTAAATGAATATGAAAATACTTTAGATATTTAAATCATCAATATTTGCTGTATCAATCGTTTTTAATACTTCTTCCATTGTTGTTAGCCCTTCAACTACTTTTCTAAGGCCATCTTCTAAACTTGTCGTAATTTCTTGAGAGTTATAAACTAATTTTTTTAATTCTTTTCGCTTCATATTTGTAGTTATAGCATCTTTAATCTCTTCATTTATATTTAATACTTCATGAATAGCAACTCTACCTGAAAATCCGTTATTACAGCATGAGCAACCTCCTGGTGCATATATTTCTGATACATCTATTCCTAGATGTTTTTTTATTAATTTTTTTTCATAAGAAGTAGTAGGTCTTGTACTTCGGCATTTAAAACATAATTTTTTAACTAATTTTTGTGAAATTATTCCCGTTATTGCAGAACCTAAAAGATATCTCTCAACTTGCATATCAAGAAGCCTCTCAATTGTTGTAAGTGAATTATTAGTATGAACTGTTGATAACACTAAATGTCCAGTAATACTAGCTCTAATAGCAATTCTAGCTGTTTCATCATCTCGAATTTCTCCAACCATAATAATATCTGGATCTTGTCTTAAAATACTTCGCAAAGTATTAGAAAAAGTTAGACCGATATCACTTAAAACTTGTACTTGATTGATGTTTTTTATTTGCATTTCCACTGGATCTTCAACTGTTATAATATTGCGCTCTTTAGTGTTAAGTTTTTGCAAGAGGGCATAAACAGTAGTAGATTTACCTGTTCCTGTTGCTCCTGTTACTAAAATTAAACCATTAGGCTTTTGAATCATTTTAAGTACTTTATCTAAATTATTTTTCGAAAATCCTAAATTCTCTAATCCTTCTAAACTCATAGAATAATCAAGTATTCTAATAACAATTTTTTCACCATCTATTGTTGGAAGTGATGATACTCTTAAGTCTAAATCAACATTATTTATTGCATTTTTAATTGCTCCATCTTGTGGCAGTCTTGCCTCGGTTATATTCATTCCACTAATAATCTTAATCCGTGTTACGACATTTTTCATAAGCATTTTAGGTATTATTGTATAATCCTGTAACTCTCCATCAATTCTAATTCTGACAATCAAATCTTTATCAGTTGGATCAAAATGAATATCACTAGCTTTTTTATTTATAGCATCCATAATAATTTCATCAACTATATCAACAATTGAATTTTTCTCAAAATCAAAAGCTTTCACAAGTACCACCTAAGTCTTCCTATCCTAAACCAATTATATCATTTTTCAGGAATATAATCAATCTTACCTAAGAGATAATCCGCACTAACTCCATACTTTTTACAAATAGTATATAAAAAAGGAGTCGCGATTATATATCTTCCTGATTCATAACCAGTTAATGTAGACTGTGTTGTATTTAAAATAACAGCTAGCTTACTTTGAGTTAGTTTATTTTCTTTTCTAAATTCTTTAAATCTTTTGCAAAATAAATCAACATCTATATTATTTTTAGATTTATTATAAGTTAATTCGTTAGTAATATTAAAAATATAATCTAAAGAGACTTTAAAATAATTACAAATTTCATTTAAATATTTAATAGGCATAATTTTATATTCATTTTCATATTCACTATAAGTAGTTTTACTAATTTTTAGCATTTTTGCTATTTCATACTGTTTTATCTCTCTTCCTTCTCTAAGTTCTTTTAATTTTAAGCTATATATCATTATTTTTCACCACTATAATTGTCTCATAAATATTAAGTTAAAAAAAATAGTTCGAAAATACCGTTAATTTTCTTGACAACAAATATATAAAATAATATAATATATGTATAAATGATAATTTTCTAATATAATTGAGGCCTCATTATTTAGAATAAAAGAAAGGAATAAATAATGAAATTAGAAAAAATAGGAAAT
>CAOVIS010000041.1:5625-8633 GCA_948543905.1 uncultured Bacilli bacterium | reverse complement strand
ATCTAAGATAATAGTCTTGTCTTTAGAGGCTTCTTCTTTTAGTAAATCCTCTTTTGACCCATATAAAATTACTTCCGCAGTTTCAGGTATTCCATCAACGCTGTATCTTTCTTTATTATATATTGCCTCAACTGGCAAACTAATGGTTTTAGATATACTTTTATTTAATATCTTAGCTTTTTCACACATATTACTTAGATATTCTTTTTTAGCTACTTTTTCAGCATTTACTTTAAGGGTAATGACTTTGGCCTCAATGCCATCTTTTTCTAGTTCCATGATTATTTTTTCATTATCAAAGGTGGTCGTAGATAATGTGTAAATATCCTGTTTTTTATCCCAAGAGCTATCTTTAAAGTATAAATCTTCAAATTCTTTAATTGTAAACTTATCACAGAAAGAGAGATCTAATTCTTTAAAGTTTTCAATGTCTTTTTCTTTACAACCAGTGACTAATAATAAACTTATGATTATAAAATATATTTTTTTCATTTTTACTCCTTTTTAATTTAAATATTCTTTTATTAGGGAAACTAATTTAGTCGAATTATGAACATAACTAGTGTGAGTTTCGCCATTAATAATTTTTAGTTTTGCATTTGCTATATTACTTTTAATAGCTTCTAAATGTTTTTTCTTTATTATGTCTTTTGATCCCGCTAGAATAACGGTAGGAATTACAATTTTTTGGAGTTCTTTTAAAGAGATATTAGGTTCTTCTTTCATTAGTTTAAATAATTTATTTTGCGTAAATAAGTAGCCTAAATTCACATAAAGACGCATTAGAAGTTTAAAGCCCCTAGGATTTAAGTTAGGGCCACTTATGATTATTTTAGATAGTAATTTTGGCTCTTTAATAGCAATTTCTAAAGCAATAATTCCTCCATCACTAAAACCATAGATAAGAGGTTTAGAAATATTTAAAGCTTTAATAAAAGCAATAATATCATCTCGCATTAATTCATAGGTTATGTCCTTAGTATCATCACTCTTCCCATGGCATCTACTATCAATTAAATACATTTTAAATTTATTTTCAAGCAAAGGGATTACACCCCTAAAAATATTTAGAGACTCACCATTACCATGTAAGAAAATTAGAGGTTTACCTTCCCCATGAACTTCATAATTTAAGTTGATTTGGTTTATTTTAATTGTCATTAGTCTCTTCTTTTCTTAAAATACGCATAAGGTTACTTTCGCCTAGAGCATAAAACTTAATATTTTTACGAATTTCAGTGATAATAGAAGTTAACTCTTTAGTTTTAGCAGAGCTTTTTTCAACTTCGATTAAAAGTTTACTAGCAACATCACTAATTCCTTTTATATAATACTCACGAGCTAAGAATAGTTTTAAAATATTTATTTCAAAACTGGGCATAGGTTTTGCATCTAGCGCATCTCTTAAAGAAATATTATTAGTTAAAACGGCTGTTAAAGAGGCTTTGATATCTGGAAAATTAGTTAAGTTATTAGTTCTAAAATCAGTTAGAGAAAAGCTAATTTCTTGGGAATTTTTAGTTTGATTTTCTTTAAGTTTAGCAATAAGTTTGAGATAATAAGCATCATTTTTTTGGAAATAAGCCACTTCTAAATAACTGATAGCTAAATCATAATTACCTAAGCTCCAGTAACATCTTCCAATTAAAGCCAAAATAAAATCTTTAGAATCACGCGTTAAACTTAAATTTTTAAAACAAGTATCAAGGCAAGCTTTATAGCTGTGATTATCATAATAATTTTGAGCCGATTTATTTAAAGCTACCATATCAACGTGCATATGATTATAATATTTAATAAATAATTTATCACCAAAATCCTGAGCTAAAATACAAGAATCATCGCCAAAATAATTTTTAATAAATTCCTTTTCATCTGGCGTAAGATTTTTTAAAAAGATAGGTCTTTTATCTTGTAATATTTTATCGCTTAAACTAGATATTAAAGATGATAAATGTTCTTTAACTTGATCTTTTTGGGCTTTTTCTAAATCAAAAGTTAATTTATTAGTATTAAAAGGTAAATAATAAATACCACTCATATAATTGATAATATCTAAATAAGTTTTAGCTTCTTCTAAATAGTTACCTTCTAGAGAGTCATAAAAATCTTTACGATATTTTAGAGCATCAAATTTAAAATCATTATTTATAATACTTCTAAGAGTATTTACTGGTCTTATAAAAGTAGAATCACCTTCTAAAATACTTATTTTAATTAAACTTATAACTAAAAATTCATATTTACTAAAATTATATTTAGCTAAATATTCATGAATGTCAGATATTGCTTGCTCATGGCTCCCACTTAAGAGTGCGCTATGAATTAAATTGATTCTATTTTTTTCGATTTCTTCTTGAACTTTCTTAAGTCTTCTAATTAGTTTAACTATTTTAATTAACATGAGAGTAGTATTATACTGGGGACCTTCACCTAATTTTAATTTAAATTTTAAGGCTGCTTCATAATCTTTATTTAAAAGAGCTTCTTGAAAATGCTTACTTGCAGTAGAAACTTCAGGAATAACACCACTTTCTTGAATATTTAGATAATCACATAGCAAATTATATAAAACATCTTGAGATTTTTTTCCAGTCATGCGAACTTTTAGTTCATTAAACATATTCCGCTCTATTAATTGATGATTAGATAACGTAGTTGTTTTCATTTCTAATTTAGGGATATTCTTAATTAATTCATAGACCGCATAATTTATAGCGTGAATATCATCTTGAAAAAAGATTTTAGCACAAGCTTTTTTAAAATCTAAATCCCAAATTGCAGCTCGAATACTATTTTCATAATTATAATAAGCGAATCTTTTATCATCTTTACCTACAAATAAGTCGTTAATAGTTAACTCTTGAGCTAAAAGGTAATATTTATCCGGTAAATCATAAATTATACTAAAGAGAAATAAGATTAAATTGTTATCAGCTTGATATTTTGAGTTATTATTATAAAATACTTCAAAATATTTAAAAGCTTCTTGAAAATCTTTTTTTAGA
>CAOVIS010000041.1:0-5615 GCA_948543905.1 uncultured Bacilli bacterium | reverse complement strand
AATACTTATTCTAAAAAGATCAAAATAAGCACTCATAAAATTAGGGTCAATAGCTAAACATTTATGCATTGTAGCTTCATATTTAGGTAAATCTTTAGAATTAGCTGTTCCGTATTTTTTTAATGCTTGCATATCTTTATAGACATACTCTCCTCTTTTTATTCTTGCTATTAATCCTTTTTCTACTAAAGTTTTGATATTATGACTATTGAACCCTAAAGAGGTTAATTCTTTAGTTGTTATTTTATCTTGATAAGTACTCACAATATAATCATATAATTTGGTTAATTTCTCGTCCATAAAAACCTCCATCTTAATTTCATATTAACATAAATTTAGAATTTTAACAATCTTTTTAGGAAAGAAAAATAGACTAATTTATAGCAGTTAATTAATAAAGTAAAATCTTTTAAACGAGTAAAGACTATTAAAATCTCTATTGCACTAAAGAAACAAAATTTATGGGTTTTATGAGCCATATCAATTCAGTTCTTGGAGATATTTTAAAAGGAAATACTCCCTCTTTATTTCTCAACTGAAGACTTATTGAATAAAATAGGGATTTCATCAATTAAACTAGATGATGTTTCTTTATCTCCTAATTTACTCAAGAAAAAAGATAAGAATTAAAACTTCTTACCTTTCTTCCAAGATCCATAAATCTTTAACAATATAATATTATTTATGACGAGTGTTTACTTTGTTATATAACGCTACTTATATAAAATATCTTTAATATCATTAAAAGATAAAATATACTCATCTTGTTTGTTATCTTTTAAAAATTTCTATAACTTATAATATTTATTCATGCGCTTCCTTTTATTTATTTAATCTTAATAATTTAATATAACTATCAGTTTTTGTTCTTTGCTCTGCTAAAATACCCACTGCTTTAGTTAATTCCTTCATAAAATCAGAATTTATAAAATATGGTCTTAAAGTTAAATTCTTCAATTGAAATACTTGATTTTTCTAACATTTCTATAAAATATCTAATTTCTTCTCTAACCCGTTCATTTTCACCAGCTAAATTCATTCCATCTTCTAACAAATTTTTAAATTGGCGAATTAATATTCTTGATTTTTCAAATATAAATATCAAAGTTGGTACAAAAACTTCTAATCTTTTAGGTTCAATAACTAAAGAATCCTCATTAGCCCGAACCGCTAAGCCTGAATAATTTGTATTGCCCATCCTTGTTGTCTTAACATCTAATTGTAAGCATTTTCTTCCTGACAATATCACTAAAGCTACAAGAGCTAATACACTATCAAAGTTTTTTAAAAATTCTGAAAAAGCTTGATAACCTTCTAATGTTTCTAATTCTTTTACTAATACTCTTCTATCGCAAACATGACGTTTTCTTTCATTTTCCGAATGAGTATCTATGGCATTTTTATAAATTTTATTTTCTACTAATCCAATATTAGCATCCATTTCTCCTGTATTTTGTCCAAATTGCCAAGCTTGCAAAACATCTTCCTTATCTAAAGAATTAAATACTGTACTTGCATTTGCAAAGTGTATTCTTCCTGCTATAATATTATTTATAAACTCCTGAATTACTTTATTACTACTTCCATAATCAACAACTTTAGTCTCTTCTATATTTATTAAAGACATAAATTCTCTTAAAAAAGTTGCATTCCAAAGTAAATTTAAATTTCTTAAATTAATTTTGGCAGGAAGTGAGTCATCAAAAAAGGAAAAATGTTTAGCTAATTTATTTACAGTTGTATCAGTTAATTCAGGTGTCATTATAAAAGGAATAGCAAATACTTCATTAGATGTATCAAGTCCAAATAACTGTATAGCATAAACTAAATTTCTTCCTTGAGCATCCGTTACTACTTTATAAAATATGTATGTATGAAAAGAGTCATAAGTATTTTCTAGTTTATTAAATCCTGGTACTTCTAAAGTTGCTAAACAGTCTTTATTTAATTTAAGTCGCGCATTAATTGTAAAATTTGGATTAATTAAACCTAAACATGTTAATAATGTCGTGTAGCGATATTCAAATTCCCGGAATTTGCTAACATCAATAGTTTTAAAAAATTTAGAATTTGACTGATATTCAGATTTTAACAAGAAAGGTTTATCAACCCGAACAAAACTTTTTAATTCCATTGTCCTCAAAAAGGCACTTAAAACTGAACCAAAATCCTTCCTTGAATAGTTAGCTAGTCCTCTTTCAATATCATCAAGTAAAGCATTACATTCTGTATCATATCCAAGTACATTACTAATAATTAAAATACGGGGAAATCTTCTTGTTTGCTCATATTTACTAACTAAATTAGGTAATAAAGATAATATTTCATCACCTAAAACATAATTTTCTGGAAAAATTGTCGCATCATAAAGGTTCTTATTTTCATCTAAAGATGCTAAAATTCTCATTAATTGTTTATCTTTTTCATTTAAGAAAACTACATAATCACCATCATTGACATTTTTAGACCATTCTTTATAATATGCCTGTAAATCATCGTAAAAACCTAAAATGCAATTTTCAACTATTCTTTCCATAAACCCTCCTAAATCATTAAGCTTTCTTAATTACTATACCTGCTTTATGCCCATTTAAATCAATATCTAAATTAGCTGTATTATCATAAGAGAGTTCTAAAGCTAATATTTCTCCTTTAACTAAATCACTAAATGTATCTATTGCTTCCCTAACCATTTCTTCACCACTATAAGTAACATTTATTCTATCACTTATATTAAAATCTTCACTTTTTCGCATATTTTGAACTCTCGAAATAAATTCTCTTGCAATCCCTTCAAGTAGCAATTCATGAGTTAATTCAGTATTTAAGATAATAAATTCTTTATTTTCCATACCAACATTAAATCCTTCTTTAGATGATATTCTTATATCAACCATCTCACTATTAACTACAAAATCTTCACAAGATAGTTTAACAGTTATTTCTTCACCATTATTAAGTTTAGTAATATCTTCATCATTTAAAGATTCTAATGCATTACCAAATTCCTTTATTTTAGAACCTAGTATTTTACCAACAACTTTAAAATTAGGTTTAACAGTAAAGTTCATATATTTACTTAAATCACTAGCAAAAGTTACATTCTTAACATTTAATTCTTCTTTAATAAGTGGAATTAAATCCCCTATTAATTCTTCATTTTTACCATCAATTCACTAAGTGGCTGACGCACTTTTATTTTATTTTCTTCCCTGACATAACGTCCTACAGAAATTAATGTTCTTACTAAATCCATTTTAGTTTCTAATTTTTCATTAATTAAAGATTCGTCACATACTGGATAATCCGCTAAATGAACAGACTCTTCACCTGTTAAATTACGATACATCTCCTCACTTAAATATGGGCTAATTGGTGCAAGCAACTTAGATAAACCAGCTAATACTTCATAAGTGGTTATATAAACACTCTTTTTAGAATTGTCCAAAGCGCTTCCCCAGAAGCGATTACGAGTACGTCTTATATACCAGTTAGATAAATCTTCTGATACAAAACTAGTCATAAATCTTACTACTTTATTTAAATCATATTCTTCAAAAGCTAGAGTTACATCTTTAACTAATCTATTATATTTAGATAATAACCACTTATCTATTTCTTCTCGTTCTTCATAAGGTACTTGACATAAATCCGTATCAATACCATCAACATTAGCATACATTGTAAAGAAACTATAAGCATTGCGAAGTGGATTAAAGAATTTAGAATGTACTTCTTTTAACCCTTCCATATCAAATTTTAGAGGTGTCCAAACAGGAGATACATAAGGAAGATAAAATCTTACGGTATCAGCACCATATTCTTTAATAGTTGTAAATGGTTCCACAATATTACCACGACTCTTACTCATTTTTTTACCTTCAGCATCTAATAATAAATCATTTACTAAAACGTTTTTAAATGGACTACAATCTTTAACAAAAGTCGAAATTACAAGTAATGTATAGAACCAACCTCTAGTTTGATCAATTCCTTCACAAATGAAATCCGCTGGAAATTGGGTTTCCCATAATTCTTTATTTTCAAATGGATAATGATATTGGGCAAAAGGCATAGAACCACTATCAAACCAGCAATCAAGCACATCTAAAATACGAGTCATCTTGGCTCCACATTTTGGGCATTTTAAGTGAATATTATCAATATATGGTTTATGTAAATCAAGGTCATCACCAATAGAATCTATCGCCATACTCTTAAGTTCTTCAATAGATCCTACCATATGATTATATCCACATTCACACTTCCAAAATGGAATTGGACTTCCCCAATAACGACTTCTTGATACGTTCCAATCTTTAGCATTGCTTATCCAATTAGCAAACCTTTTTTCCCCAACATATGCTGGATACCAATTAACACTTTGATTAGCTTTAACTAATCTGTCTCGAAGATTACTTACTCGTAAATAATAACTAGGCATAGAATAATAAATAAGTGGTGTATGACATCTCCAACAATGTGGATAATCATGCATTATTTTTTGACGCTTAAATACTTTACCATTTTCTTTTAAGTACTGTGCTACTTCTTCATTTACGTCGTGAACAAATTTTCCTTTCCATAATCCTTCCGTATAACAGCCATCTTTACCTACTGGATTTAAATAAGGTAAATCATATTTTTTGGCAACATTAGCATCATCTTCACCAAAAGCTGGCGCTTGATGAACAATACCTGTACCATCTTCCGTTGTTACGTATTCATCACAAGTAACATAAAAAGCTTTTTTATCTACACTTAAAGATGGAATTAATTGTTCATATTCTTGATATTCTAATGTTTTACCTTTAAAAGTTTCTAGTATAGTTGCATCTTCACCCATAACATTTTTAACTAAAGATGCCGCTAAAATAAATTTATGACCATTGCTTTTTACTAAACCATAATCTTCATTTGGATTAACACATAAAGCTACATTAGCTATTAAAGTCCAAGGCGTAGTTGTCCAAGCTAAGAAATATACATCCTCATCTTTCTTTTTAAATGGTACATAAAGTGTTATAGCAGCATCACTAACATATTCTTGAGCTACTTCATGGGTTGCAAGGCCGGTACCACAATGTGGACAATATGGAACTACTCTTGTTCCTTCATAAAACATATTTTCTTCATAAAATTTCTTTAATATCCACCATTCAGTTTCAATATATTCATTTTTATATGTGAGATATGGATTTTCTACATCAATAAATTGCCCCATTTTTCTTGTTAAATCAGTAAATGCTGCTTCGTTTTCACGAACACTATTGCGACACTCTTGATTAAATTTATCAATTCCTAAAGCTTCTATTTCTTTTTTACTTGAAATACCTAATTTTTTTTCTACGTGATTTTCAACAGGTAGTCCATGAGTATCCCAACCTACTTTGCGAATAACTTTATAACCTTTCATTACTTTATATTTACATATTGCATCTTTAAGATTTTTAGCAACCATGTGGTGGAGTCCAGGAAAACCATTAGCAAATGCTGGACCATCATAAAACACAAAATAATCGTTATTATTTCTATTTTTTATTTGACGTTCACAAATTTCATTAATACTTCCCCAAGAATCTCTTATCTCACCTTCTACCACACTATAATCTCTT
>CAOVIS010000040.1:3091-9092 GCA_948543905.1 uncultured Bacilli bacterium | reverse complement strand
TCCATCTTTATTTAAAAAATGTTTTTCCCGAGCTTTTCTAAGACTTTTTATTTCTTTCATTTTTTCCACCTTCCACTAACAGGATATGGATTTTCTACTGGACTTTCGCTAGAATGGTAAAAAAAAGAAATTCTATTCGGTTAGAACTTCTTGTAATTTAGTAATAAAGTTGTTAATATCATTATAAGCGATAAATTTATCAGTGACTGATTTTAGATAATTGCTATAAGTTTTAGTGGAATTATAAAAGCATATTATAGGAATACCCTCATCATGACTAAATCCTAATTCAATTCCAAGTCCTGTGGCAGGAAGTGATACTTCAGCAATAAATAAATCAATATTAGCTTTAGAATAAAAAGCTCTGCCATTGCGACTATCCTTAGATTTTTCATGAGGAAAGATAAAATTATATTTAGTATTTTTAAAGCTTTCTCTTATCTTTTGATAAAAATTTTCATAATCTAGTTCTTTAGAGTGACCAAAATAGATATTCATTATTTATTCTCTCCTATTCCTAATATTTTGTTGATTTCTTTATAAGCTAAGTCAAAATCGTCCATAGCTACTTCATAAACTTTAACATTAGGAAGTGCCTTTATGCCGGGAATAAGACTTTTATAAGTATTTTGTTGATTAATGCTATTATCTAGACTAAATGCTTGGTAATTATGATGTTCTCTTTTTAATCTAGTTTCGAATATGTTAGTGTCTTTAAGGTATAAAGAAATATAATATATTTCATAATTTAGTTTACCTAATCTTGTTAATAACTCTTCATAAATATCTGTAAAGTCATATTCTTTATAGCCTAATAAACCAAAAACTTGCTCAGTAAAAAAAGTTCGGTCAAAGATTAGATTCATATCACAGTCTTCAATTTCTTTTAAATAATCTAATAGAGCAAAATACATTTTAGTACTTTTAGCTTTACCAGTGGTTGTTTTATCTTTCTGACCTGAGAGGCGATATAAATTAGCCCCGGCGATATTGTCACGCAAATAATTGGTTAAACTAGTTTTGCCACATCCTTGAGGTCCTTCTACAATAATAAATCTCATTTTACTTCACTCTCCTATATCTTATATGTTGGTATTTTATTTCTTCACTTGTAATATTACTTATTTCTTCTTTAGTATATTTAGATTTATCAAAATCCGGAAAATAAGCATCAGCATCTTTACATTCAGCCTCTATTTCGGTTAATAATAGTTCGCTTGCATATGGTAAAAACTGTTTATAGATAGATGCTCCACCTATAATATAGATATCTTCATTTAAATTATTTAAATAGTTTAATAGTTCTTTAAAATCTGAAAATACTTCTACTTCTTCATTAGGTATATTCTGATGGGTTAAAATCAAGTGCTTTCTTTTAGGTAAAAGTTTTGGTAAAGATTTAAAAGTATTATAACCCATCACAATTTTATGATTCATAGTTGTTTCTTTAAAAAATTTTAAATCTTCTTTTAAATGCCAAATTA
Organism: uncultured Bacilli bacterium; assembly: GCA_948543905.1. Next base: position 7,608 of record CAOVIS010000040.1, on the reverse strand, counting down.
AATTGTTATTTTTTCCAAGTTCCCTATTTTGACCAATTGCTGCGATAATAACTATGTGTGCCATATAATCACTCTCCTATTTATAATGTACAAAAAAAGAAGAATTTTGTCAATTAGTATTGCTAAAGTTTTACTTTATCATTTATAATTATATCGGAGGTATAATATGAAAGGTACAAAAGGAGATATTTATACAAAAGAATTAATAGAAAGAATATTAGATGAGGGTTGTTTAGATAAGTGGCCTAGCTCAAAATATAGTGATGGAGAACCAGCTTATACATTAAGTGTTAATCATGGAATGATGACTTATGATTTAACTAAAGGCGAATCACCACTTATAACCCTTAGACCAATCGCAGTTAAAAGTGCAGTAGGAGAACTTTTGTGGATTTATCAAGATGAATCGAATAATTTAGATCTTCTACGTGATAAATATGGTGTTACTTGGTGGGATGAATGGGATATTGGTGATAGAACTATAGGTGCTGTATATGGCGAGACAATTAGAAGACATAATTTAGTGAAAGATTTGTTAGAAGATATCAAAAATAACCCAGACGGTAGAAGACATATTATAAATATGTGGCAAGTTGATGATTATAAAGATAAACATGGTCTTAAACCTTGTGCTTATCAAACTGTTTGGAATGTTAGACATGGTAAAGATGGCATAGATTACTTAGATATGTGTTTATTTCAACGGTCTAGTGATTTTTTAACAGCAGGTTGTATTAATCAAGTACAATATTTGATATTTTTACATTTAATTGCTAGACATTGTGGGTATACACCTGGTAGATTCACTTGGTTTTATAATAATATTCAAATTTACAATCGTCATGTTGAACAAGCAAAAGTTATGCTTAAGAGAGAACCCATTGATTGTGAGCCAAAGATTTGGTTAAATCCAGAAAAAACTAATTTTTATGATTTTACGGTAGATGATGTTAAGATTATTGGTTATCCAAGAGCAGAAATAAAAGAAAAAAATCCTCAATTACCTTTTGATTTAGGACATGAAAATGTAGATACTGAAGGATTTGATTTAGAGGATTTTGAAAATTAATGATAGATCTGCATATTCATACTACGTATTCCGATGGAACTGATACAGTAAAGGAATTACTAGAAAAAGCCGAAAATAAAAAACTTGATATAATCTCTATTACTGATCATGATTCTATAGATGCTTATTTTTTCTTAGCAAAACAGCCCCAAATAAGAACTAGGTTTACAGGTAAAATTATAACAGTTTGTGAGTTTAAAACCTTTTTTAGAGGTACAAGTATTGAGATATTAGGTTATAATTTTGATTATCAAAAAATCCAAATGCCGAATATTGATAACCTGAAAGTACAAATGCTTTATTTAGATTTTTTTAAAAGCGTTTTAGATAAGTATCATTTTGTTTATGATGTTAAGGAATTATATATTGATTTTAATGATCCTCATAAACATTATGCCGGATTAGTATTAGCAAAAGAATTACTTAGACATCCAGAAAATAAAGGTCTGATCGAAGAAATAGGTGTTTTTGATGAAAATACATTTTTTAGAATTCATCAGTGTAACAAAAATAGTATATTTTATATAGATGAATCTTTATATTATCCAGAAGCAAAAGAAATTATTAGGATTATTCATGAGGCTGGAGGTTTGGCTTTTCTGGCACATCCTTATCTTTATAATGTTGAATAAGAAGAGTTTATGGAGAAAATCTTAGAAGAAACAGATATAGATGGTTTGGAGAGTATCTATCCTTTATTTTCACCGGATAAGCGAGATAAAATTTTAGAAATTGCAAATAAGCATGAAAAATTAGTATCAGGTGGTACAGATTATCATGCGGATAATAAACCTAATATTAAGCTTGGAAGTGGGATTAATAATAATGTAAATATCCCAAGTAGTTTTATAGCTAATTGGGACATAAAAATAAAAGATATTTAATTATTTATTTTAAAGTTGTATTTATTAATAACTTTATTAATATTTCTAAAGCCATATTTTTGGTAGTTAATTTCTGATAGAATAGCATCATAGTCGAGATTTTGATTTGAGAGTTTAGAAGCTAAATATTTTTTGGCTTCTTCTTTTGTAATAGATTGAAATGCAATAATATCATCAAATCGACCTAAGAATTCTTCACTAAAGTATTCTGTTAGAGCATTATTTGGAGTGTCAATAAACCCAAGATTAGTATTTTTATAAGCATTAGATGTCATAAAAATAAGAGTATGTGAAAAATCTATAGTTTCCCCATGAGCATCAGTAATAAAACCTTCATCCATGATTTGTAAAAAAAGATTTAGAACACTAGGATGAGCTTTTTCAATTTCATCAACTAAAATTAGTGAATAAGGGTTATATTTAACTTTATTAAAAATATAATCATCGTCATAACCAACATAGCCATGAGATACACCTATTAATTTATTTACTGATGTTTCTAAATTATATTCACTCATATCAAGACGAATTAGATTGTTATTTAAAACTTTGCTTATTAATTTAACACTAGATGTTTTACCTACACCACTAGGGCCAACAAGTAGAAGTTTTAAGTTATGATTACTTTTAAAATAATAATCAATATTATTTAGAAGAGATGAAAGAGCTTCTTTTTCGCCATAAATATTATTTTCTAGTTCCATTTTAAGATTTTGCATTATTTCTAAAGGTTTTTGAAAGAGAGGAATATTGCTTTTAAGTTCCACGACTTCCATGATGTCTTCATGAGTTATAATAGTATTTTTGCTATTTTTGACCGCTTTTAACTCAGCTTCTAATTCATTTATTTTAAGACATAAATTTAAAGCTAAATCATAAGTGCCATTTTTTACTAGATTTTCTTTTTCTTTAGTTAGTTTTGTTAATTCAGAATTTATTTTTTTACTTGTATCATGAGATACATTTTTTCTTTTTACATGAGCACAAACGCTATCTAATAAATCAATTGTTTTATCAGGATTTTTCTTTTTAAATAAATATTTATTAGCTAATGAGACGATATCTTCAATATTTTGATTGGTTATTTTAATTTTATGGTGGGCTTCATAGCTAGATTTTAGTCCTTTTAAAATTTCCTTGGTTTCAGAAGGTGTTGGTTCTTTGATGATAATAGTTTCAAAGCGGCGTTCTAGAGCTTTATCTTTAGCAATAAAACGATTATATTCTTGGGTAGTGGTGGCACCAATTACTTTAATATCACCACGAGCTAGATACGGTTTTAAAATATCCGCGGCATTTATCGCACCTTCAGCTCCTCCAGCATTAACCATAGTGTGAACTTCATCTATAAATAAAATAATATTTTTATTTTTTATTACTTCTTTAATTATTTTGGTTAATCTTTCCTCAAACTCACCTCGGTATTTAGTGCCACTAACTAAATCACCCATGGGAAGTTCAATAATTATTTTATCTTCTAAAATACTAGGAATTTCATTATTTTTAATGCGTTTGGCTAATTCTTCAACTATTGCAGTTTTTCCAACTCCAGCTGGACCAATTAAAAGAGGGTTACTTTTTTTCTTGCGAAGTAATACTTCAATTAAATTATTTATTTCTTTTTCACGGCCAATAACATTTTCATAGGATGAGGCTTTATCATTAAGAACAGTGCCTACATTAAAAATTTCTAGTTTAGAAGCCATAATATTATTTGGTTTTATTTTTATTTCATCATATAATTCATCTATATTTATACCCATACCAATCATAAGACGAATAGCAATGCCCTCTCCTTCATCAAGCATAGCTAAAAAAAAATGATTTTCAGTGACAATTCCACGATTGTTTTCTTTTGCATCACTTAAAGCACTAGAAATAACTCTTTTAAGTAAAGGAGTATATAAATTTACTTCAATATTTTTTTTGGGAATGCCAACAACACTAATAAGTTCTTTTTTGAAATCTTTATAGGTAAGATTATATTCGGCTAATTTGTCTTTTAATTCAGTATTACTTTTTAAAACGGCTAAAAGTAAATGTTCACTTCCAACATACGGATGAGATAAGAGAGAGCGTTCCTCTTCAGCTTGTTTTAGAATATGACTGCCTGTAAAACCAAAATTATTAAACATAGAATAAGTCCTCCTTTTAAATATCTATGTTAATTATGTAAAAAAAAGAAGTAGTTTATTCATTATACTTCAAAATTTTAATCTTTATTAATTATATGAAAGAAATTAGGCTTATCTATATTATCTAAAATTATAAACGGTTTAAAATTTTCTTTTTTTAGATCATCAATACTTTTCCAAATAAAGGTACTACCATCTTCGAGATTAGTTATATTATTAAGTTCATAAATGCTTTTATCTAAAAATTCTAATTCGTGAATAATTAAAATTTCGTGATATGGTTTATCACTATATCGGGAAATATAAAAATTTTCGATCATGCCAAGCGATTTTAAATGTTTCGCTTTAAATGATGTTTCTTCATATACTTCGCGTAAGATGGCTGTAATAGAAGATTCGCCAATTTTAGTTCGTCCACCAATTAAGCTT
>CAOVIS010000040.1:0-3081 GCA_948543905.1 uncultured Bacilli bacterium | reverse complement strand
AAATATTTTTTATCAGAATCTATAGAAACAAGAATTTTATCACCATTTTTGATAATACTTGCAACACGATAGTTAAAGATGCTTTCTCCTAATTCAAAATTAATATCCATTATATCACCGGTTTAATTATATCTTAAAATAGATAAAAAATAAAGTCACTTTGGGTTCTTAATTTAACCTATATAGAAAACCTCATTTCTTTTTTGTTCAAGAAACGGGGTTCATATCCTTTTTATGTTATCCTTATTTAATTTCTTCTATTTTCATTAAGTTAGTAGTTCTTGAGATATCATTATTTGGAAAACCACCAGTAATAACAACGATATCATGTTCTTTTAGTTCCATGAATTTTTTAGCTTCAGTTACGCTTCTTTCTAAAACTTCATCAGTTGAATTCATAAGAGGCATAATTACTGGGTAAATACCATAATTAAGAATTAAACGACGGCCATCTTTTTCAGTAGGTATTAAAGCTAAAACTGGAGCTTTAGGACGGCAATTACTAATAAGTTTTGCTGTACGACCATGAACCGTCGCAGTTGTAATTAATTTAGCATCTAAGCGGTCAGCAGTTTCAACAACAGCAGTAGCAATCGCATCACGAGCATTATCAACATGACCCATATCTTTTAAATAATCATATTCGGCATAATTTTCAGTAACTTCACAAATACGAGCCATAGCCTCAACAGTTTCAATTGGATGTTTACCAACAGTAGTCTCGCCTGATAACATTACAGCATCTGTTCCATCTAAAACGGCATTAGCTATATCACTAGTTTCAGCACGTTTAGGACGAATATTTTCCATCATTGTCTCAAGCATTTCAGTTGCAACTATACAAATTTTGTTTTTCTTACGACAAGCTGCGATCATTTTCTTTTGTTCAATTGGCACTAGTTCACTAGGAATCTCTGTTCCTAAATCACCACGGGCAACCATAATACCAGCACTAACATCAAGAATACTTTCTAAGTTTTTAATACCTAAAGCACTTTCAATTTTACAGATAATTTGCAAATCTTCACGATTATGTTCTTTTAATATTTCTTTTACTTCTAAAACTTCTTCAGCACTAGAGACAAAAGATATAGCTAGAAATTCTCCTCCATGTTCACAAGCATATTTGATATCTTCTCTATCTTGATCGCTTACATAAGGTATGTCAAGAGCAACGCCTGGAACACTCATACTCTTACGATTTCCTAAGTGACCACCAGAAATAATTTTACAAGTTACACCATCATTTTCGATGCTTATTACTTCAAGACGCATTTTAGCATTTTCAAGCAAAATGATATCACCAACTTTTATTGAATCAAGAGCAGTTGGATGATTAACTGAAAAACTCTTACTTGTTCCTGTAACACTTTCTTTAACAATGCGAATAGTATTACCATCAACTAAATCGATACCATCATTTTCCATTAGACCACATCTAAATTCTGGTCCTTTAGTATCCCATAAAATAGCAACACTTAAACCAGTTCTTTTTCTTACTTCTCTTACAGAATCTTGGGCCTTTTGTCTTTCTTCCATAGTAGCATGAGAAAAGTTTACACGAGCAACATTCATGCCAGCTAGAACCATACGTTCCATTACATCAGCATCATTACTATTAGGTCCGATACTGCAAACTATTTTTGTTTTTTTCATATCTATTTCCCCTCCAAAATTTAAGTACTAATAGATTTTACTACAAATAGTCGAAAATGTGAAGAAAAAAATGAACTTTTTTGTAATTTTTTTGTAAATTAAAAAAGCTTTAAGCCTTATTTATCAATTATAGTTGTAATTCGAGACTTTAGCTTTGTTAAATCTTGTTCATTTAAAGTTTCTTTTAATTCTTTTATCATAGTATCCTTTTGTAGAATACGCTCAAAGTTTAAAAGTTTGTCTTCGGCACTTTTTAGAGTTTTACCAACACTACTTTTAGAAATTTTTCTATTTTCAGCGATTTCACTTAAAGATAAGTCTTCTTTATAGTAATTAATAAAGGTATCTTGTTCAGTAGTGGTTAGTAATGTCCCATAGATATCAAATAATGTGCATAAATATTCTCTACTCTCCATCATTTATCATATCCTTAAATAAACCATAAATATAAGATTCTATGTCAAAAGTTTGTAAATCTTCCATGCCTTCACCTAAGCCTATAAATTTGACAGGAATACCTACACTTTCTTTAATAGCTAGGACAATACCACCTTTGGCTGTACCATCAAGTTTAGTTAAAACAATACCGGTTATGTTCGTTATTTCTTTAAAACTCTCGGCTTGAAGAATACCATTTTGACCGGTTGCCGCGTCTATTACAAGTAAAGTTTCGTGGGGGGCTCCTGGAATATGGGTGGCAATTACTTTATTTATTTTTTCAAGTTCTTTCATAAGATTTACTTTATTTTGGAGACGTCCAGCAGTATCGACTAGAACAATGTCAGCATTTTCTTCTTTAGCTTTTATGAGTCCATCGTATATAACTCCCGCTGGATCAGTGTTTTCTTTACCATAGAAAATAGACCCTGTACGATTTGCCCATTCTTCTAATTGAGCTACAGCACCAGCTCTAAATGTATCACCAGCGATTAGCATAACTTTGTGATTTTCTTTAATATACTTATGGGCAAGTTTTCCAATAGTAGTAGTTTTCCCTACACCATTTACTCCCACCATTAAAATTACAGTCGGACCACTTTCATTCATAGTTATCTTATCACTTAAAGATTCACCACTAACATAAATAATAAAGAGTTCATCAACAATTACTTCTTGCAAGTATTTAGTATCCGTAATATTTTCTTTTTTAACCCGCACACGTAATCTATCTAAAAATTTCATAACTGTATTTATACCTATATCAGCCATGATTAAAAGATTTTCTAATTCATCAAAATATTCTTCAGATACTTTAGTATATTTGATACCCAAAACACTTAATTTAGAGACAAATTCATCTCGCGTCTTTTCAAGGCCTTTATCATATAATTCTTTTTTGATCTCTTCTTCTTGAGTTTTAGGTTCATTTTTAGTGAATACATTTTTTAATTTATTAAATAAGCCCATATTATTAGTCTCCTTTGT
>CAOVIS010000039.1 GCA_948543905.1 uncultured Bacilli bacterium | reverse complement strand
TAGTGATATGGCAATAACGTTTTATAAAACGATTCAAAATAAATTCCACTTTGCTATCACTGGTCATACTGCTGCTGAAATTGTTTATAATAGGATTAATGCTAAAAAAGATAATATGGGACTTACAACGTGGGAGAATTCTCCTGATGGCAAGATACTAAAATCAGATGTAATAATTGCTAAAAATTATTTAGATGAAAAAGAAATTAAGAATTTGAATAATTTAGTCAACTTATTTTTAGATATTGCTGAAAATAACGCTGATAGAAATATTGCAATGTATATGAGTGACTGGAAAATGCATTAAGGCTATTTCATTATGACGTTTTAGATGGAAAAGGTAAAATTTCTCATAAACAAGCCAAAGAGAAAGCAGAAAGTGAGTATGAAAAGTACAAAGTCATTCAAGATAATAATTATGTATCTGATTTTGATAGATTGTTAAGTGAAACAAAGCAAATAGAAAATAAGTGATAGATTAATTTGTACTATTTATAGGATATTAAATAAAATTCTTTCCTTTCATAAGGGAAAATGAGATAATATCCTTATGAAAGGAAAAAGATTATAATTATAACTCTATATTTGAAGATAAAAAAATACTAGTATTGGCATATACAGTTGAGACAATTTTAACAGAAAAATTTGAAACTATAGTTAGTAGAAGTATTGCAAATACTAGATTAAAAGATTTTTACGACGTATATATTTTAATGTTAAATTATAAAGATATAATTTCTAATGATGTGTTAGTAGAAGCTATTAAAAATACATTTAAAAAAAGAGAAACTAGTATTAATGTTGATAAAATCTCTGAAGTTATTTCTCTAATAAGAAGTGATGATGTTATGAAAAATTATTGGGAAAAATATCAGAGTAAATTTTCTTTTGCTCAAGGAATTAATTATAATGAAATTATGGATAAGTTAGAGTATATTCTGCTATTATTAGAAAAAGAATTTGTTTCAATATAGTATATAATTAAAGGAGGTAGAAAACTATGAATTTAAGCGAAGCAGTGAATATATTTGAAATTGTAGACTTAAATAATGTAAATGAAGAAGAAATAAAAGGTATATACAGAAAATTATGTTTTTTATATCATCCAGATGCACATCCAAACGAAGCTTCTAAATATTATGATGATATGATGTCAAAAGTTAATAATGCGTACAATATATTAAAGCGTCATTGTGCTTGCAAACAAAATAAAAGTTTTGATGCTCAGGAGGAGCAACGATTTAAGCAACAAATAGAAAAAGAAAAAATACTTATGAATATTATTGTAAGAGCTTATTATGCCTCTAAAGCAGAAATTGATAAAATTAACTCTGATTTTCTGGATTTATTTCTTTCACTTCCACAAAAGGTTGGCCATATGACAACAGGTGGACATAGAAGACCTATTGTTGGTTATCGTCATATAGATGAAATATTTGAAAATAAATCCAAAACCGAAGCCGAAGTGATGAAGAAGTATATAAAAATGTTTGCCCAAGAATTTGCGGAAAAATATAGCATAGAAATTAATTTTTTAGATGTTACTAGTGGAGATTATATAAACTTCTTAAACAACACTAATTGGTATGAGAGATACATGAATTATAAAGAGCAGGATGATGTAAAAAAATTAAATTGACAATAAAAAAATAGTTTATAAGTTTATATCAATTTATAGGTAAATTAGAGCTAAATTAAAAATATTTTATAAATAGTGGTGATTTTAATGGAAAGAGGTCTATGATTTTATTATTGAATAATTTTATTTACAATTAGGTAAGTTTTCTGTATAATACGTAGAAATAGAGGAGATTTTTCTATGAGTTTAACCAAAGAAGTTATATATATTGAAACACCTAGTTTTAGAGATCTTGATTGGTATTATCATGGTATTCCTGAAGATACTGATAAAATGATGAATATATTAAGTGAAGGTATTAAAAGTAGAAGCCTTTTAGGGCAAAAAGGTGTAGGAAGTAATGGTAAATATTTTATATCTCTTAGTAAAGATATTGGTATTGAGGGGGATTTTTCGGCTTTTCATGGATTTCGAAGATGTTTGATGAATATAATTATTGATGATATAGATGCACATAAATGTGTAAAATATATACCTTTTTTATATCTTTTGGCTAATACGAGGTTTCCTATTCGTTATTCTGATTTTTTAGATGAATTTCAGGTTTATGAAATAATAAAACCCGATAAATTTGTCGGAATACAATGTCCTTTATATTATTGGGCCAAGGATTATCAAGAAGCAGGAAATTATAAATATTTTTTAGAAGCTTTTAAAAATCTTATTATTGCTATGAAATTGCTTGAAATTAGGCTTCCTCTATATGATTATTCAAGGCTTATGGGGACTTCTGTCCATTTAATAAATCCAGATGAATTTCTTTTAATATATGATAGATTAATTGAAAATTTAACTAGCGAGGAAAAACTAATATTACGTAGAAAGTAAATATGTATTTATGTTTCAGGAAATATTAAAAAAATATTTTCTTTTTTTAGCTTGACAATTGAATATATATTCAACTATAATTATAAATAGTTGAAAGTTGCTTCAACTAATACATATAATTAAAAGGAGGGTATTTATGGCTAAAAGTGAATTTTCATGTGATTGTAATGTTATTCACAAAGAGGCAGTTAGAGAAGTATTACAAAATGTGCCAAAAGAAAATACTTTTAATAGACTGGCTGATTTATATAAATTAATTGGAGATACGACAAGATGTAGGATTTTGTTTGCACTTGATGAGAGGGAGATGTGTGTGTGTGACCTTGCTAATGTGCTTAATATGACAAAATCGGCGATATCGCATCAACTAGCTGTTTTAAGAAGAAGCAGAGTAGTTAGATGTCGTAAGAGTGGGAAAGAAGTATATTATAATCTTGATGATGAACATATTGTTAAATTATTTGAAATAGGTTTAGAACATATTAATCATAAGGGGTAGAGAATACCATGATGAAGAATTATAATTTTAAAATGAGGAATTTAGATTGTGCAAATTGTGCTAATGAACTTGAAAGAGCTCTACAAAAAATAGATATTTTGGTAAATGTTAATATTAGTTTTATAATGCAAAAGTTAAGTTTTGATTGTAGAGAAGAAGATATAGGTGAAGCATTAATTAGGATTAAAAAGGTAATTAAGAAAATGGAACCTGATGTAAAAATAGAGGAGATATAGTTAATGAATTCTAAGCGAAAAAAACAGTTAATTAAAATAATTATGTCTTTTTTAATTGCTTTAGCAGCTTTTTTAGGGCAATTTGACAAAGAAATTGTTAATATTTTATTGTATATAGGAGCTTATATAATAGTTGGTTATGATGTTTTATTAAAGGCAATAAAAAATATTTTTAGAGGAAGAGTTTTTGATGAAAACTTTTTAATGACAGTAGCAACAATAGGAGCAATAATTATTGGGGAAATGGAAGAAGCTGTGGCAGTTATGCTTTTTTATCAAGTCGGAGAGTTATTTCAAAGTTTAGCTATAGATAAATCAAGAAAATCCATTGCCAACTTGATGGATATTAGACCTGATTATGCTTATGTTTATCGTGATCAAGACTTTTTAAAAGTAGATCCTTTAGAAGTAAAAGTAGGTGAGGTTATATTAGTAAAGCCAGGCGAGAAAATTCCTTTAGATGGAGTTATTATGGAGGGTGAGTCTAGTGTTGATACTAGAGCTTTAACAGGGGAGGCTGTTCCAAAAAGAGTAAGAAAAAACGATGAAGTATTAAGTGGTTGTATTAACAATGAAGGTATTTTAAAAATAAAGGTAAGTAAAGAGTTTGGCGAATCAACAGTAAGTAAAATATTAGATTTAGTGGAAAATGCTAGTAGTAAGAAGTCAAAATCAGAAAATTTTATTAGTAAATTTGCAAGAATTTATACACCTTTTGTTGTAATAATTGCACTGTTATTAGTTGTAGTTCCTTATTTAGTGCTTAAAAATTTTGAAGTTAGTGAGTGGTTATATCGAAGTTTATCTTTTTTAGTGGTATCTTGTCCCTGTGCTTTAGTGGTATCTATTCCTTTATCATTTTTTGGGGGTATCGGGGCATCTTCTAAGAAAGGAATTTTGATAAAAGGAAGTAATTATTTAGAAGCACTAGCTAGAGTAGAGGTTGTGGTAAGTGATAAAACCGGAACTCTTACAGAAGGGGAATTTAAAGTTCAAAAAATTGATAGTGTAGGATATTCTCATGAAGAACTTCTTAAATATGCTGTAATGGCAGAACATTATTCTAATCATCCAATTGCGCTTTCATTAAAAGAAGCTTATATGAAAAAAATAAATGAAAAACTTATTACCGAGACTGAGGAAATTTCAGGGATGGGAATAAAAGCAATAGTCCAAGAAAAAGAGGTTTTGGTGGGAAATGAAAAGTTAATGCAAAAATATAATGTTAAATTTTCTAAAAGTATGGATATCGGTACGATTGTTTATGTAGCGATAGATAAAAATTTAGCAGGAACAATTTTAATTGCGGATAAGATTAAAGAAGATACGTATAAGGCGATGAAATTATTTAAAAATAATAATGTTAGGAAAATTGTGATGTTAACTGGAGATCAAGAAAGTATTAGTAGAAATGTAGCAGAAGAGCTTGGAATAGATGAATATCATGCGGAATTATTACCAAATGATAAAGTAAATTTTGTTGAAAAATTAAGCAAAGAGAAATCTTTTAAAGGGAAACTGCTTTTTGTCGGAGATGGAATAAATGATGCGCCTGTTTTAGCACTTTCAGATATAGGAGTTGCTATGGGAGCAGCGGGAAGTGATGCGGCAATAGAGGCGGCAGATATTGTTATTATGAGTGACGAGATATCGAGGGTAATAGATGTTATGCAAATATCGCATAAGACAATGCGGATAGTTAAAGAAAATATAGTTTTGGCAATAGCTATTAAAGTTTTAGTTCTTATCTTAAGTGCCTTTGGTTTAGCTAGTATGTGGGCAGCAGTGTTCGCAGATGTTGGAGTTTCAGTTTTAGCTGTTTTAAATGCTTTTAGGATTTTAAATGTAAAAGAGGTGAAGTAGGTTTGAAGCGGGTAATTTTAAGAATAGATGGCATGACTTGCAGTGCTTGTTCTAGTGGGTTAGAAAAGTATTTAAAAAAACAAAAAGGAATTATGAGTGTAGATGTTAATTTAGTGATGGCAATTGCTACTATTCAGTATGAAAATATAAGTAGAAAAGAAATTGAGTCATATATAAAAAGGGCAGGCTTTGCTAGTTTAGGTGAATTTAAGAGTATTGATACTAAAGAAACAAGTAAAATAGATAAAATTAAACTTATTTTATTAGGTGTTTTTTTGGTAATTTTTATGTTTGTTTCAATGGGGCATATGTTTTTGGCTTTAGATATTTCTTTTATTAATCATAGTAGATCAATAACTTTTGCAACAATGCAACTTGGGAGTGCAATTATATTTTTATGTTATGGATTTGATATATTAAAAAGTGGTTTTAAAAATTTAATACATAAAATGCCTAATATGGATACACTTATAATGTTTAGTGTGCTAATTAGTTTTGTTTATAGTTTATATGGTTATTTTAGGATAATAACTGGTAAGGAATTTAATTTATATTTTGAATCACTATGTATGATTATTTATTTTGTGAAGTTAGGGAGATATATTGAAAATATTAGTAAAGATAAAACTAAGGAGGCATTAAAGAAGTTAGTGCAAATTACGCCTAAAGAAGCTATTTTGATAGTAGATGGTAAAGAAAAAATAGTTTCGATAGATGAAGTTAAAAAAGATGATGTTTTAGTGTGTAGAGCTGGTGATAAAGTTGCGGTTGATGGAGAAGTTATGGAAGGCAAGATTTATGTTGATGAGAGTTTTATTACAGGAGAGTCTATGCCAGTTTTAAAAGGTTTTTCAAGTAAACTTAAAGCAGGATCAATTTGCTATGATGGGTATGTTTTATATAAAGCAACTAAAATTGGTAGGGAATCAACAATTTCAGAGATTATAAAATTAGTAGTGGAAGCGACTAATGTGAAAAGTAGAGTACAAAAATTAGCGGATAAAATAAGCGGGTATTTTGTACCTATCATTATTTTTATTGCAGTTTTAACATTTTTAAGCCAATGGATAATAGGAGTACCTTTAAATGTGGCTCTAAAACATATGATAACGATATTAGTAGTGGCTTGTCCTTGTGCTTTGGGTCTTGCTGTACCCATAGTTGTGGTAGTTTGTAATGGAGTATGTGCAAAAAAGGGTTTATTTTTACGTTCTGGAGTAGTTTTGGAGAATGCTCGTAATATTGATACGGTAGTTTGTGATAAGACAGGTACTTTAACTTTAGGAAAACTAAAGGTATTTAGGGTATTTAATTATGGGAAATATGCAGAAGAAGAATTACTTAATTTAGTTGCAAATCTAGAAGGATGTTCTACGCATCCAATAAAGACAGCATTTAAAATAATAAAAGAATTAAAAGTAAATAACTTTAAGAATTTTGAAGGAAAAGGTGTTTATGGCGAGGTTAATAATAAGAAATATTATTTGGGTAATGATAATATTTTAAAAGATTTAAAGATAAATAATCCTTTTAAAGAAGATGAAGAATGTTTAACTTTAAATGCTTGCAGTATTATATATGTAGTAGAAAATAAAAAAATTATAGGTTTAATAGGTGTAAGAGATATTGTAAGAAGTAATATGAAAGAAGTAATTCAAAAATTTAAAAAAGAGAATATTGATATTATAATGCTTACAGGAGACAATGAAAAAGCAGCTTGTTTAGTTGCAGAAGAACTTGATATTGCGAACGTAAGAGCTAATGTTTTACCTCAGGCTAAAGCAGAATATATAAAAGATCTTACTAGTACTGGTAAAATGGTAATAATGGTTGGAGATGGGATAAATGATGCGCCAGCTATTGTGAATGCGACGATTGGAGTTAGTATAAACGAAGGTATGGACATTGCTATGAATGCAGCTGATGTTATTTTAATGAATAATGATTTAGCAAATATTTTAGATTTAATAATGATTAGCAAAAAGGCTTATTCGATAATTAAAGAAAATTTGTTTTGGGCATTTTTCTATAATGCCTTAATGATTCCAGTAGCAATGGGTTTATTTAGTAATTTTGGAATAGTTATTTCACCAATGTTTGGAAGTGTGGCAATGATTTTTAGTAGTTTGACAGTAATATTTAATTCATTAAGATTAGGAGAAATAAAATGGAAATAAAATTAAGTATAGAAGGTATTAAATGTGAAGGATGTATTGAAAGAATTAAAAGAGGAATAAAAGATATTAGAGGCATTGAATCTTTTTCTTTAACTTTAGAAGATAAGGTATTAATAATTAAAGTAAAAAGTAAAAAAATTTTAGATAGAGTTATAAATAATATAAATGATTTAGGTTTTTTAGTTGAGCAAGTTAATTAATAAAATAGTTCTACAAATAGAGGAACTTTTGGAATGTTAATTTGGAATATTTTGTGTTATAATTGAGTTATGATTGAGGAGTTTTGATGATGAATAAAGAAATTATACAAAAATTAGATATTTTGCAGCAGAAAATAGTAGATATCGGGAGGTCACTTTGACATCAATAAGTTGAATATTGAAAAAGAAAATCTCGAGAAAATCGTTAATAAAGAAGGATTTTGGGATGATTTGGATAAGGCTAATAGTACTTATCAACAATTAAAAATGATAAATAAAATTTTACAAGAATATACTGAATTAAAAGATAATATAGATATTATTTTAGAATTTGGAAAAATGGGCGAGTTTCCACAAGATGAAATAAATGAATTGGAGTCAAAGATAACAGAATTAGAAATAAATACTCTTCTTAATGGAGAATATGATGGTTTTAATTGTTATTTGGAAATACATCCTGGGGCTGGTGGAACAGAGTCTTGTGATTGGGCTAATATGTTACTTAGGATGTATCAAAAGTTTTTAGATAAAAATAATTATACTTATAAAGTTATTGACATGCAAAATGGGGAAGAAGCTGGTATTAAAAGTGTTACATTATATGTTGAAGGTAATTATCCATATGGATATTTAAAAGTTGAAAAAGGAGTTCATAGATTAGTTAGAATATCGCCTTTTGATGCAAATAGACGAAGACATACTTCATTTGCTTCTGTTAGTGTTACCCCTGAATTTAAAAATACAGCTGAACTAAATGTTCGAGATGAAGATTTGAAGATTGATGTTTATCATTCGAGTGGGGCAGGAGGACAGTCGGTAAATACGGCAAATTCGGCGGTTAGAATTACACATTTACCAACAAAAACGGTTGTTACTTGTCAAACAGAGAGAAGCCAGCTGCGAAATAAGGATATTGCTCTTAAATTACTTAAGAATAAGCTTTATCAACAAAAAGTTTTAGAACAAGAAGAGGAACTTAAGAAAATAAGGGGAGAAAATGTTAATATTGATTTTGGTAGTCAAATTAGAAGTTATATACTAGAGCCGTATAAATTAGTTAAAGATCATCGTTCTAATTTAGAAGTGTCAGATCCTTTTAAAGTGCTTGATGGAGATATTTTAGATTTAATTGAAAGTGTATTAAAAATAAAGTAAGTAAACTCACTTTATTTTTTTATGGCATTTGGGACAGGTTAGAGTAATTCTTTTATGATATATATCTTCGATTGTAACTAATATTTTTTCAATTTCTTCAGGTATTTCTGTTTCATATGTACAGTTGTTGCAGATTATTTTATTATTAGTATTTTCAAAATTTTCATCAGGAAGTAATTCCTTTAGAGAAGTGTTTAGGGCTTTAGCAATATTATTTAAAGCACTAATGGAAAACGATTGGTAAGTTTTGCTTTCAATGTTGGCAATAAAAGAATAGGAATAATTTGTTATCTCGGCAAGTTTTTCTTGCGTAATATGAAGCTTTTTACGAGCTTTTTTTATTTTTTTTCCTATTTCATTATATAATTTAATTTCATAATCCATGGCGCATCACGTATACATCATATCATACTTAAAGTGCGGATTTTGTCACTTTTTGTCGGTGACTTTAATATTTTTAGGAATTAGTTTATTTCCACATTTTGGGCAAGTAAATGTTGGGTATTGTTCTTTACTTTTACCAACTGCATAAATAAATTCAAAAACATCTATTACTTCCATGGGCATATCTAACTTATTTGAGCAATCTTTACAGACATATTCCATACTTT
>CAOVIS010000038.1 GCA_948543905.1 uncultured Bacilli bacterium | reverse complement strand
ATGATAATTTTCTAATATAATTGAGGCCTCATTATTTAGAACTAAAAGAAAGGGATAAATAATGAAAATAGAGAAAATGAAAAATCATAAAAAAATAATAATTGGAGGATTGATAACATTAGGAATAATAGGATCTTTAATCTTAACAATATCAAAGGCTAAATATAAGAATGTTGAGAGTATAGATTTGGCAAATGGAATAATAAATTATAAACCCTATGATTTTAAGATTATGGCTATGTATAAAAATGATGGAGGTGGTGATGTAGAAATAAATGAAATGCCATCTTCAGGTTATGCGATAAATGAAGAAAAGAGTTATTGTTATACAACAGATAGTAATAATCATGATAGTAATGCTAAATTATATACAGATAATAAAGGGCAACACGTAATAGCTAATTTAGATAAAAATGGTAAATGCTATTTGTACTTTGATATTAAAAACTTTGCGGAAGATATTATTATTGAGGATAAAACTGGCATAGTACAAAGAATTAATTTTACAGGAATAGCAGAAGGAAATGACACTGGAATGTATAGTGCTCCTGATGATTATGGGACAAGTTATTACTTTAGAGGATTAGAAGGAAGTCTAAATAATTGGGTAAAATTTGCTGGATTTTATTGGCGAATAATAAGAATCAATGGAAATGGCACAGTAAGGATGATTTACACAGGCGTAGCTAGTGGCAATCCAAGTGATGCAAATCGTACAGGGACAACAACCCAAATAGGAACTTCAATGTTTAATCATACAATTAATGATAATGCCTATGTTGGATATATGATGGGCATTCCACTAAACGGAACTAATTCAACAGTATCCAATAGCACAATCAGTAATTCAACAAGTTATGAACAAGCTCATACTAATACATATGATAGTGATGCTAAAATACAAATAGATAGTTGGTATAAAACGAATATAGCAGATAAAAATTTGAGTAAATATATAGATACTAATACTGGATTTTGTAATGACCGCGAATTTAATAGTGGAACATCAGGATTTGGAACTAATAACACAACGTATACTCCCATGGGAAGATTAAATAATAGACAAATTCAAACGCCAACACTTCAATGTGCAAATAAGAGTAGGGATTTGTTTACATTATCAAACTCAAGCATAGGCAACAAAAAATTAATTTATCCAGTAGGCTTGATTTCAAGTGATGAAGCAGTATTTGCCGGTAGCTTCAATGGAAGTATCAATAATACATATTATTTATACACAAACCAAGCATATTGGACAATGTCTCCATATAATTTTGTTTATAACAATTGGGGAGGAGGCGCTTGGGAATTTGCAGTTTCGAATTCCGGTAACATTGGTGATTTTAGTTTGAGTAATAATTATGGGCTAAGACCTGTAATAAATTTAAAAGCAGATACTAAATTTTCCGGAAGTGGAAGTGCTACTGATCCGTACATTGTAATTTAAATTCTATGCCTATGTTGCTCGTTATATTTTTCTACTGTATTATAACTTTATATATAGGCATAAATAAAAGATTTCTAATCATAGTATTAGAAGTTTTTTTATGAAATAAAAAAGAACATATTTAGTTCTTATTTATGAGAAACATAGATAATATTTCGGGATTTTTATTATTGATTGTTATATCATAGATTATATTAATTATAGGCATTTTAATTTTACGATTTTTTGTTAATTCTTTGATTGATAAAAGAGTATAGTATCCTTCGACAGTATTTTTCTCTAAATATTCTCTTATTTCTTCTCTAGTTATGTTTTTGCCTAGTAAAACGCCAAATTGATAGTTGCGACTTTTAGGACTAGAGCATGTTAAAATTAAATCACCAATACCAGCAAAAGATAAAATAGTTTTAGGGTTGCACTCTAATTTATAAAGCAGTTCTTTTATATCGTGTAAAGCTTCAGTTATAAGGAATGCTCTAGTTGATTCTTTAAAACCTAAACCTTCTAAGATGCCTGATGCTATAGCAATGACATTTTTAATACTACCACAAATTTCGGTACCATAAAGGTCTTGATTAATTCTTAGTTTTAAATGATTACTTTCTAAAGCTTTAATAACAGTATTAGAAGCTTTTTTAGTGGTAGATGCAACACTTAGGGCACAAGGCTCTTCATTTATTAAATCAATCGCAAATGTTGGACCAGAAATTACGGATATATGTTTAGCTTTTAAAATATCTCGGACTATATCTGATAAAAAACTACATGTTTCATTTTCAATACCTTTACTAGCAATACATATAGGAGTTAAAACATTAAAATTCTTCTTAATCATTAAAGATGTACTTCTAACAAAGCGAGCAGTTGTTCCGATAATTATTAAATCCGTACTATCAGTTATAGTTGTTATATCTTCGGTTATATTAATATTAGTAGGGATAGTTTTATCAGTAATAGATAGAGGAAGAGTATGAGTTTTTTTAAAGTTTGCGACTAATTCACTATTCTCACTCCACATAATTATATTGTGCTTATTCTTAGCAATATTTAGGGCTAAAGCAGTACTGTATAGACCTACTCCAATAATTCCTATTTTCATTTTTCATCTCTCATTTCTTTATATAATTTAATTAAGTTTTGTTCATATTTATTACTTTTAGGGTGATAATATATTTTATCTTTAAGATTAACTGGTAAGTATTCTTGGCTCACATAATCATTTTTATAATTATGAGGATATAAATAGTCTGGATTACCATTTATGATATGTTTGGGAATACTTCCAGATAAACCCTTATTAAGATCATTCATTGCTTCATTTATAGCTAAATAAGCACTATTACTCTTAGGTGATAAAGCAAGTTCTGTGACTACTACGCCAAGAGGAATTTGAGCCTCTGGAAGTCCTACTAATTCTGCGGCATGAATCGCGGCCATAACTTTAGGACCCATGGCAGGATTAGCAAGGCCAATATCTTCATAAGCAATAACACTCATTCGCCTATAAATACTATCTAGATCACCAGCCATAAGAAGTCTTCCTAAATAATGAAGAGCAGCACTTGCATCACTTCCTCTAATTGATTTTTGAAAAGCACTTAAAACATCATAATGTCCATCTTCATTTTTATCATGAAAAAATACAGGCTTATTATTAACTGTTTTGACATCATTTATTGCTATTTTATGATTTTTGGTAGCGTAATAACATATTTCTAGAGTATTTAGAGCTGATCTAAAATCCCCGGCACAAAGTATAGCAATATATTCTAAAGCATCATCAGTAATATTAATGTTTTCTAAGAAGTTTTGAGCTCTTTTAAGACCTATAATAATTTCTTCTTTAGTTAATTCCTTTAATTCATAAATACTACATCTACTTCTAATAGCAGGATTTATCTTATGATAAGGATTAGATGTTGTAAGACCAATTAATATAATTAATCCTGATTCAATATGAGGTAATAAAATATCTTGTTTATCTTTATTCATTCTGTGAATTTCATCAACTACTAAAATAAGTTCTCCATACATCTTGGCCTCTTCAATGGCAATATCAAAATCAGCTTTATTATTAGTCGTAGCATTTAAAAATTTAGATTTAATATTAAGTTCATTAATAAGAGCATTGGCAATACTAGTTTTACCAATACCAGGTTTACCATATAAAATCATCGAAAATATTTTATTATTTTTAATTAAGTTAGATAAAACTTTATTTTCTCCAATTAAATGTGTTTGCCCAATTACTTCCGTTAGTTTTTGAGGCCTTAATTTATTTGCTAACATTTCCATATATAATCACCTTAATAAATAAATTATATCATAAATATAGAAGTATTTTAAGTAAAAATTTAAAAATCTTGATATAGCTAAATAATAGAATTAGTGATATAATTTAACTAGAGGTATAGCCATGAAAGAAGTAGATATTTATAAAAACAATCCGGAACTTAGGGCTTATATTGAAGAATATTTATATACAGAGTATAATAGTTCTAATAATACAAGATCAAGTTATCGCTATGACTTGATTAATCTTGTTAACTTTTATCAAAGCAGGAATATTGCTTATTTAAAAAAAGAAGATATTCAAGAGTATTTAAGAAACGATAAGAATAAAAAAGCTAAGACTAAGGCTCATTATATAACTAGTTTTAAGAATTTTTATAATTATTTAAGAGAAAAAAATATAATTAAAGTTAATCCCTGTGATGGAATTAAAATGCCTAAATTAGAAAAAAAATTACCTGATTATTTAACAATTGAAGAAGTAGATAAACTACTAGATATTAAAACTAGTACGGCTTATGATTTAAGAAATAAGGCCATGATTGAAACTCTTTATGCAGCAGGGGTGAGAATAAGCGAGTTATGTGATTTAAAGATGAGTAATTTATATTTAGAAGATAATATGATTAAAGTTTTAGGTAAAGGTAGTAAAGAGAGAATTGTACCAATAAATAGTATAGCTAAGAAAGCTTTAGAAGACTATTTAGCGTATGGTAGGGGAGAATTACTGGGAATTCATGATAGTGAGTATGTTTTTATAAGTTCTAGGCATACCAGAATAACAAGACAAGCTTTTTTTAAATTTTTAAAACGATTATGTGAAGAGAATGGAATTAAAAAAAATATTAGTCCTCATACTCTTAGACACTCTTTTGCAACACATTTACTTAGTAATGGTGCAGATCTTAGGATTGTACAAGAGCTTTTAGGTCATAGTGATATTTCAACTACTCAGATATATACTCATTTAACTAATGAAAAGTTGGCCTTAGAATATGAACATCATCCTTTAAATAAAAAGAAAGAGCCACATAAGTCGTAGCTCTTTTTTAAAATTATTTTAATATTAACGAGATTCTCTGTTAGCTCTTGAACTTTTTTCGTTTCTAGAGCTTCTAGAGCTTTCATTTCTAGAATTTCTAGAACATTCTCTTGAACTTTTATTATTTTGGTTATTTCTAGAGTTTTTATTATTTTTCATTTTTCTTTACCTCCCACTATTATTATGGTTTAAATATTAGTTATAATTCATAAAATTTAATGGTGATTATATGGAAATTATTGGTGCATTAGCAGTATCAGCCATTGCCGGTTTATCGACAGTAATCGGAGGATTAGTAATATTTTTTAAATTTAAGCCTCATAATATAGATAAATTTATTACAGGTTCTTTAGCATTCTCTTTAGCTATAATGATTGGTATTAGCGTTACAGATTTAATACCAGAATCTACTCGTATTCTTCTAAATTCATTTGGAATAGGTAAGGGGATTATTTATAGTTTTATTTTCTTTTTGATTGGAGTAATTCTAATCAAATATTTAAATAAAATAATAACAAAAGCTGAAAGTAAAAGTGATTTATATAAGTTGGGAATTCTTAATATGTTAGTTCTTATTTTACATAATTTCCCTGAAGGAATTGCAACATTTATGAGCTCGTATAAAGATATTGGTCTGGGTATTAAACTTGCTATTGCGATAGCTTTTCATAATATACCAGAGGGAATAGCTATTGCTGTGCCTATTTATTATGCGACAAACTCAAAGAAAGAGGCTTTATTAAAAACTTTTTTATCGGGAATTGCAGAGCCAATTGGAGCAATAATTGCTTTTATATTTTTAAGTAAATATATAACTGATAGTTTGATAAGTATTGTTTTAATCTTAGTAGGGGGCATTATGATAACTCTTGCGATAGAAGTGATTTTACCTAAAGCAAAGACTTATAATTTAAGTAAGTTTTTATATTTAGGATTTAGTATAGGATTTATTTTAATAATATTTAATTATTTGATGCTTTAAAAATAATTTTATACCTTATTGTAAGAGATTAGTTATGAAGATATTGATTGATTCTATTTAATACATAGTGTTGTTCATTAGGATAACAAGTATAAAACTTTATTAATTTAATACCACAATCATTTAGTATTTTTTGTACTTTTAAATCTCTATCTCTTCTATTAATTTGTTGATGAGTGGAGTCGTTAAGTTCAATTAATAAAAGCAATTTAAAATCCTTAGTAAATATACCAAAATCTATATTTCTAAATAATTCATTTTGAAATCTCTTACCTTTTTTATTAACTATTGATGCTAAATTCACTTGAGGAATAATTCTATAATTAGATTCCAAAGACGATATTTTTTGATAAAAATTATATTCAGTATGTGTTAAGAAATCTTTTGCGTTGTAAGTAACAAAATTATTTTTATCATAATTAGTAGTGGCTTTAGGATTATAAATAATTGACGACTCAACCTCATTATTATTAATTTTAGCATTTTTATTATTAATTTTATTTTTACTTTTTAATAAATAGTAGAGAGTTATAAATGTTAAAAATAGGTACGGAGCAATAGCGTCATGTAAATTTTTATCTGATATAGCAACAATTGTACCAAAAGTGAAAAAAATGGTTAAACCAGTTAAAATCTTAGTCTTCATTAAATCAACCCCTTAAAGAATGTTCGCTATTATACCATAATTTAGAGTAATACTGTGGTGTAATCATTTCTATTATTTGCGAAGCCAAAGTTAACATAATATATATTTTGCGAAGTAATATTTTCGAGAAAAATTATATTATTTTTTTTATTTTATTAGATAAGCTGGATTATAATTGTTCAATCCATAGTTTTTAAACTGATAATTAGATGTGTATTTATGAGTACAAATTGCAAAATTTTTAAAATTTATTTTAATTAAAAATTTATTTAGTTATTATTAGTCTTGATTAACCTTATTATATAATTAAATAAGGTTATAAACGTGCGTATATCATATTTATATATTTAATAAGGTTATATTATATAACATACATTTAGGATATGTCTAAAGGCATTTTAAAAGAGGGGATATCCCTCTTTGCTATTTACTCTGGGCTTTGTTTAGAGTAGGGTTAATATTTTGATTTATTAGAAGTAAATCATCACCTTCATAGCTTTCTATAATTAATTCATTTAGACCATTTGCTTCTAAAAAACCATTAAGAGTACTTATTGATTCAATTGGAAAGACAGTGTTTTTTAAAGCTTCCAAGAATTCAAGACTTGATGTATCTGTATTATCATCATAGGTTAAACCATGTAGTTCTCCCCTACTATCTATATAACTAACAAAATGGATTGTATTATTATAATCTCCTGGAAGATGATTAAAAAAGCTATAATATAAGTATTCGGTTTTCAAGGTTTCTGCAGTAACTTCGTCTATTTTACATCGATATAGTAAATAGTAATTGCGATAGTCTTGAGTTAGAGTGCTCTCCCCTACTTTACTTTTATCAAAAACTAAAATATTATTAGAACTATAACCGATATTTAAGGCTGTTTCATCTTCATATCCTTCAACCGTATTATAACTAAATCCTTCATCTTTTGGGGTTTCTGAGCTTGAAATTTGATTTTGCATCGTTAATTCAATAATTCTTTTTTCTAATTGGTCTATATTTTTAAGCTTTCATATTCCTCTTTTTCCATTTTAGCAGAATATTCTTGAGCAATCAGTTCTTCTTTTATTTCTTCATATTTATCAGAAGTACTTTTAAATTTTAGTTCAAGTCCAGCTATTGCAATAGTTGGTATGATAGCAATAGGTAAAACTCTTGTTAATACAAACCTTTTATTCATGATTTTTCCTCTTTTCTTGGCTGTTATTATAGCACTATTTTAAGTTAAATGCAAATTAAAAGCTTAGGAGTTTATCTAAGCTTAATTTTTTATTTCACTTTGAAGCCAATAATATTCGTCATTTTTAGCTGCTTTAAAAGTGTGCTTATATAGAGTACCATATTTTTTAACAAATTCGGCATCTATATTATTAATATCAGTCGGGATATTATTAGTACAATTTGTGTTTTCTTCAGTGGTAGTGTTTGAAGAATAGCATTTATTATCAGCTATTTTTAAGAAATAATCGTAGATAACAATATCACCATTATGTTTTTTAATTGCTTTATTCTTTAGCCGCATAATGGTTGCATCTGGAGCTAAATAATAGTTAAAGTTTTCCGCTACTCCACAATAATAATTTTCTTTATCTAATACACATATTTTATCACTAGCAATTGAAAACTTTGTATAATCATCAATATTTTTACCATAAAGATCATTATAAGCTTTATTTAAGGAGTCTTTATTAAATGTGGAATAGTAACATTTCTCCTTTTTATCATCACTTGTAGCTAAAGTAGCATCTTCCCCTATTTTACATACTTCTAAATTATTACTGTTTTTTCCAGTTACTTTGAAGTTACCACTAGAAATAGTTTCACCATCTAAATTATAATATGCCATACACAAAGTATTTTCTAGAGATAAATCACTATTTGTAATGGTTTTATCTCCATAAGTTATAAGTCCCCCACAATGATAAATATCAGTACTACCCAAATAATTATAAAGTTTATTTATTGTTTTACTATCAAGATTTAATTTTTTATCGCTGATGATAAAACAAGCAATACCTATTACTAAAATACAAATTACTGCTAAAATTATATATACTACTTTTTGTTTCATAATTTATACTTTACGAGATTGAATTTCAGCAATTTTCTCGAAAATTTCAGCAGCATTCTGTTCATTTATTTGGGTATATCCAAGTTCTCGTAAGGCTTGAATTTTAATAGTATTTAATTGTTGGGTACGACTTAATTTTTCTTCATTTTTCTGTTCTATTTCTTGAACAAATCTTTTATGACTTTCGGCTAGTTTACTTCTACTTGCTCCTCCATTATTATAAAGGGTTAGAGCGGAATATAAAATGCCTTCAAAAATAAATTGACGGTCTTCATCAAAGACAAATTCCTCTGGATCAATAAAACCTGTAGTTTTAGACATGTAGCCTAAAATATACTTAATTTCAGGAACATTATCTATTGATTGAAGCATATGATAAAGATAAGTTATAGCTTCAAAATTTTCTTGTTTTTTATTTTCATCAAGTAATTTTTCTTTTAAAAGATAAGTTATATCTGTTATAAGGGTTTGTTCCGATTTATCAAGGCCTTTCATATCAAAGTAATTATCTAGATCACTAGTACTTTTAACTCCTTGATTAAGCCTATTTTCCACGGCCATTAAATAATCAGTGGTAATTTTAATTCCAGCGACAGTTCCTTCATCGCCATCTTCAATATCTAAAAGCTTTAAAAGTAATATCTTTTTTTCTTTTGGCCATTTATTGATATCTTCAAGTTCTAAATAATTATAAACCATTTGTCTTGAAACATTAAGATACTTAGCTAAACGAACTTTAGATATTCCTAATTCTTGCAATAATTCATTTAAACTATTCATTT
>CAOVIS010000037.1 GCA_948543905.1 uncultured Bacilli bacterium | reverse complement strand
GGAATTATAATCTATTGTCTATTTACATATTTTTTTATTAAGGAAAAAGCAGAATAAGTTTAATAGTAAAAGCCCGCGAAATTAATCGCGAGCTTTTCTATTGAGAGCCAATTCGCTATAATTATATCCGCAGAAAGTTTTATGAGCGGCGGCTGTTTTACCTCCTGGAGGTGAGGCCTATGGACCAACATCAAGCAGAAAGGGTTCAGCCAGATGAGCGTATACGAGGCCATCTCGTTAATGCTTTTGTTTGGTAGTTTTATGTTAGCTTTGCTAACATATATCGATCATCACAACAGAAAATAAAAAACGCCGCTCTACCTATAACTTTGGCGAGTTATAGAGCGTCGTTTTAGTCGTTTTTATAACCTTAGCCACCGCTCTTAAAGCGGGCTGTCTGGGAGATCTTCGGATCTCCTTTTTCTTTACCTAAATTATAGCATATTTATTAGTAACTTCGACTTTTATTTTGCTCTACTTGGAACTGAAATAGTCGCACTATCAATTATATGACCTTCCATTTTACGCAAAAAGTCGTTTAACCAATAGCCATCTTTTAGATCAAGTTTTGTATCTAATGCATACACGGTTAAGGTGTAATAGTGCGTCTTATCAGGAGGCATTGGACCTGTATAGCCTTTAACTGGGCCATAATTTTTACCTAAAAACTTGCTAATATTGCTATTATTTCCTTGGACGAAATCAAGGCTGGTATTCTTAGAATGACTAATATTAGCTGGAATATCTTGAACCGGAAGATTGGCAGCTAACCAGTGAATCCAAGTAAATCCACAAACTGGAACTGAATCAAAATCTCTAAAATATACAGCTAAAGTTTTTGCATTATCGGGTGCATCAGTAATAAAAATTGGGAAAGATCTACTAGGCTTTCCTTCAATCTTTTGATCAGCATTGGCAAATTTACTGTAGCAATCCGGAATAAATCCATTCATAGTTGGAATTTCTATTTTCATTGACGTATCCACTAAAACTGAGTTTTTTAATTACTATTCTTCTTATGCTACTTCATATTTAAGTACAATTATTTTTCAATTGCCAATAAAACCACTTAATTCAATACTTTAGCCAGTTATCGTGGAGTTCAGCCTAATATACTATAAATTATTTTATCGTCTCTATTTTTTATTTATATTCATATAAGCTATCGGGGATTCACGCAAAAATGTAAGTATACTCTGACGAACATCATATGGAGCTAACCTATCACTGTATTCAAGCAAAACTCTTACCATACCAATGATGCTGTGTACAAATACCTGCACACTAATCATCATTCTCATTTGTTCTTTTTCATTCATCTTTAACTTATCGATATTTTTCATCTGGCTCATACGTTTCATAATTTCCTCACAACCAGTGTGGAAAATCATATTATAGAAACGCGTATCCCCATTATCAGATAACAAGAGTTGAATCTCTTTTTTATGCGCATAACAGAACTCGATGGTATTTTTTGTTGCATTTAAAATAGTTTCTAACTGATCTTCAAAAGGCACATCTAAATCAAGATCTCCTAATGAATCACGATCTTTTTCAACATTTTTTAGATACTCTGTAATAAAGCTATCTTCTGTATCTCTTAGCAAATCATTGACATCTGAATAATATTGATAAAACGTTCTAGTACTTACGCCAGCCTTATCAATAATATCTTTTACTTTTAGCTTATGAAAACTCTTATCTTCTAAGCAGCTTAAAAGAGCAGCAATCAAATTATTTTTTGTATTCTGTACCCTAATATCACTCAAACTTGTTCCTCACTTCTTTTCCGTAAATATTTACAGTCTGTAACTTTCTTTTACTTAATTATTAAAAATATTATATCAAAAGTAAAATATTTTTTTACTTTCGATATAAAAAGTTTTTCTTTTTCAACTTAGTTAATATTCATTGTTTTTACTTTTTTAAATTTATATACTTTAGGTGCAATAGTAAGAATAGGAATTGATAGCGATGATTAACTTATATAGCAATGATTATGTCATTAACAAAAAAGATCAAAAACTACTTAAACAATTTGAAAAACAAGTTCTAAATTCTCAAATCTTATATCCTTTTCAGCCGATTAGACATATCAACTGCGAATTTTTCCACTTTATTAAAGGCTCAGGAAAAGACTTGTTACTTGATTTTGTAATGCAGCCTAAAAAACGTAATTTAATCTTTTCTGACCTACTATTTATTAGTTATAAATACTTAACTAAAGTTAGATACGACATTGACGACTATTTTCTTAGAAAAAATTGGGTTAATCTGATTAATGTTTCATACACCAATGATATTATTACCGATGTTTCATCTTTCCTAACTAAGATCGATGAAGCAAATAATCTTGAGTTTAATTAAATACTATAAAAGCCTATTAAATCATGGTTCATCAATACCAAGATTTAATAGGCTTCTTTAATTTCTATTATTTTTTCAAATATTTTTATTTATTCAGCCATAGTATTAAATTAGTCCAAGATATTCAAATTATGCAACTCATCCACTATGTTACGACCATCACCATGAGTATAAAATTTAACTCCATATAGCTTAACATCTTTATTTTCACCAATTATATCAATGTTTTCCGGTCTAATGCTTTCTAGAAGCTCTTCTTTCCATGCATCTTTTTCTAAAAGCTGTTCTCCTTTCGGCTCAACATAAACTTGATACATAATTTTCCCATTATCTAGAACAAGAATGAAGTCTGGCATATATCCTTCATAATGTTTAGTAACTTTATTTTCGAATTCATGTAATTTCCAACTTGAAATGGTCTCTTCATTTCTAATTAAGTAAACATTCTGATATTTTCGTTTAAATTCATCAACCATACTACTAATTAGATTAATTAAAGATGACTCTAGTTGGTCAGTAATTGCATAGTCATAAGGAAACCAATCCGCATCATTCATCTTATTTGGTTGAATAAGTTCATTTACTACTTTTTTATTAGAAGGTTGAGGTACTATTTTACTATAATCTTTTACTGCATCTCTTACAGCTATAGAAATAAATTTATTTGTACCACGTTCTTTACGATAATTTTTTACAATATTTGTTTGTATCCTACGTAAAGCAATATCTAAAACAGCCAGTTTTTCCATTAATGAAAGGTCAACATTATATTGATCTGGTACTCGTGCCATAACTTTTAAGTTTCCTAACCACTTTTGAGATTTAATAAATTCTTTGATTGAACTTAACATGGGTAAATATCTCTTCATATTATCGAAACGATAAAATTTATTTCTTGCAATTGCCTTCTTTATCAATCGATAGTCATCGTTATTATAAAATTCTACGACATTGTCATATCTGGTATTTGAATCGTTAATTTGAAAAATATCATCTCTTAGTCTATTTTCAGTTGTTGATAAATTATAATCGATAACCATCGTAAAATTATCAATACCGTAATCACCAATGTTTTTATATTCAGAGTCCGGCACTTCTTCTGTCTTGTTATAAAACAAACTACCATTCTTATAGAAACTTGTTTGCTTAAATTTGGACTTTACCTTAGCACTAAATGTTTGATAGTCTGCATCTTGATTAACAATAAGATCTATTTTATCAAATGATTTGTTCAAATTATCGATATACTTTGAATCATTAATAGTATGGTAATAAAGAGTTTCCAGTAGTCTTTTTTCATTAGATGAACCATTATCAAATCGTCTTGTATATGATTTATCACCTTTATAAACAAAAGGATAATACCTTGCTCCACGTCCAATTAATTGTGCTTCTGAGTTAGTTTGCTTAAGCGTACTCGATTCCTTTTCTTCGGAAACTCTAACAATATCATAGAGATTTAAAACATCCCAGCCTTCAGTTAACTTTGCAACAGCAAAAATAATTCTAAATGGGTTATCAATATCTTCCAAAGAATTCAAATTTCTAAAGTCAACATTATCGGAAAGAAGTCCCTTTGTTCCACCTTCATTAACGTTAATCGTAGTATTAATATTAAAATCCTGCTTGATTTCTGATACTGCTTTAACTAGATCTTGAGATAGCCAGTATTTATAGGTTAAGCTCAAAGCCATACTACTTAAGTTTAGCTTTTGATTGGTTAAAAGGAATTCATTTAATGATTCTGTAGATAAATTCTCAATCATAGATAAGAAATCATCTTTTACTGTTTGTGATGTCTTAATTCGATTAGATTTAACCAATAAAATTGGCTTAAAATTTGGAATTTCTAATTTTTGAGCTATTCGTTTACGATATTGACTAAGCAAAACGGCATTAAGCAATTTTTGCATATTATCATTATTTGCCTGTAAACGAAAAACATTCTTAGAATATCCTTCTTCCATAAATTTACTAAGGTCATACTTATAAATTATTTTATCTTTATACTTTTCGTAAACATCTTCTTTATCAACATCAATTGTAGCTGTAAATTCTAATTGACGGTTTAATTTATTTGATCTTCTTATTTGATCAAGTAAATTTTCCCAAGAAGTTTCTTCTCTTTGATTTTTCTTTGTTTGAGCATTAAAGTGATGAGCTTCATCAGCTAAAATAACTATTTTATGTTTCTTTAGATCATCAAAAGTCAAAGCATTTTCTTGTGGATCATACAATTCATTTGATAAAGATTGAACAGTAGAAAGTTTTAAATATATTGTATTAGGTTCTTGGTTGATAGGAAAAGATTCAACAGATTTTATATCTATTCTTTCACCATCAATATTTATTGGAGCTGAAAAAAGATATTTTGCAGAAACTGTATTAAGAAAGTTTTCTTTTGTTTTATCTACTACGGCAGTGGTATTGGAGACAAACAAGAAATTAGTATATTTGAATTCTTTAAATAAATACAAAATAACGGCAGCCATAACATCAGTTTTACCTGATCCAGTAGCCATATTAAACATTAATTGATTGTACTTTTCATTAGCATCTACTTGTTTCTGCGACCAATTCAGGTAAAGTAAAGCTGATTGTTGATATCTTCTTAAGGTATGCTTTAAATTTTCATCTATGTAATAAAGATTAGGAAGCTGATTAAGAAAACTATTTACTTCTTCTTTAGCCTTCTCTAAGGTTGGAAATGGTTTTAAATTTTCTTTTTTCATTATTTTTCACCCATTTCATTAGAAGAATAGAAACTCTTATTGAACTTATAATCTGTATCAGATATTAAGTTTCTTACATCTCCATCATCAATATCACTATAATTGTAATAAAGCTGGTTCTTATCGATAATCTTAATAAGTTCTTTCTTTCGCCCATCAAGCGTTGGCAATTCACCTGCTTTAAGGGATGCTTCAAATTTATCTAAATCAACTCTAAAATCAATATCTCCATTTTGTTTCATCAGAGAATATACAGACATTAATTCATCCATATCTTGAGAATTTTGAATATCCTTTAAATATATCTGATTCTTTTCCATTAACTCAGCATAAATGAAAGAGCCTCCACCCTGCCAATTAACTTCTTTGGAAATTCCACCTTGTTCACCTGAAATAACTTTTTGAAGACGAGGAACGGAAACGGTATTAATATAATCCATTTGCTCAATTCCAATAAACTGCCGATGCATTTTCATAGCAACAGCTTGTGTTGTAGCCGAACCCATAAAAAAATCTAAAACAACATCTCCAGTTTTAGTTGCCATACTAATTACATTTTGTAATAATTTTTCTGGTTTTGGAAACGAGAAAATTCTTTTCCCAAATAGAGCTTCTAGTTCATTAGCACCTCTTTGATTAGTACCCATTTCTGTATCCCAAAAATCATTAACCACCTTACCGTCTACATCTTTTAAATATATCTTACTTTGAGGAGTTTGCATCTCATTTGACGGCCAATATATTTTTCCATTTTTTATTAAATCCTGCATTTCATCTTTAGATATTCTCCATGGTCCATTTAATATATTTCCATTAGGGGTTTTAATTTTATACGTAAACTTCCCACGAGTTTTATCCAATAATCTTCCTCTTCTAAATTTTCCATACTCATCTTCATAAGAATAATTCTTTATTGTTTTAGACGTGAGAGGTAATCTACCTAATTTAGAATCAGGTAATTTCTTATATATTAAAATATCATCAACAACATTGGCAAAATCAGAAGTATTTGATTGACCATCCGTTTTTCTCCAAGCAATTTTCCCAACAAAATTTTCTAACCCATAAATTTTATCTAAAAGTAACTTTAAATACGCCGAACCTTCATACCCAACAGTTAAAATAATAGATCCATCTTGCTCTAAAAGTTTTTTTGAAATTTCAAGTCTATTCTTCATAAAAGTTAACCATGATGATAACTTAAAATTAGAATTATAACTAAAGCTATCACTAGCTTTTTTGTTAAAAAAGTAAGGTGGATCAATAAATATCAATTTTACTTTACCTGCATACCTTGCTTCTAAACTATAAAGTGCAATTAAATTATTTCCCTTAATAACTAAATTATCCTTGGTAGAAATAGACTCTGCAGAATTTTTTTCATTTTTGCCATACTTAGTAGCATTAACGAAAATCTTAGGTTCAAGTAATTCATCAATTTCAGGTTTGGCAAGTGTTTCATTCAAGAAAGGTTCATTTGCATCCCCAGAATGTTCAACATCTTCTTTAGTCATTCCTGCTTTTAACACACAATCTTTGTAGGGAAAATCCAAAACAACATCAGAAGAATCATCAATATATTTTCCACCTACTGTCAAACCTATTTTATTATTGTACTTAGTAAAACTATCTTCCCAATATTCCTTGTAACGCAACATGTCAACAAACTTATTAATTTCAAATATTTCTACATCTGCAATCTTAGAAGTATATGCTTCATGCAATAAGTCATCTTTCAAAATAGCTGACATCAATTCTTTATCATAGTTATCTAGATCTTCAATAACTGCATTTCTTTTTAAAGTACCGCTTTTAGTGAAGTATTTACCCCCCCCAATTTTTTCTAATACTTTACGTATATGATCCATTGCTTTCGATTCCACAACCATCTTATTTCTCCTAAACTTTTTTCAAATAATTTTATTATATCAGCAACTATCAATTTTCTCTCATATACAAAAAACTCCTAGCCTTTATAGCTAGAAGTATG
The DNA here is from genome assembly GCA_948543905.1 of uncultured Bacilli bacterium. The sequence continues at coordinate 2,191 of CAOVIS010000037.1, read as the reverse complement.
ATTTATTATGAAATAAATTAAGGTAATTGGTGATATATTTTTTCTGTTAATAAACTATATGCCATTAAAAACTTTCTAGTATTAGTCTTCGTCAAAAAAGAATTATCTTCGGTTTTCAATAATGACATAACCAACTCTTTCAACTCATCTTTATTAATTTGATCTATTTTCTTAGTTAAAAAAGCTATTTTTTTATCCTTTTCGGAATTCTTTTCTCTTAAAAAATCCTTTAGTTTAATCTCCGAATTAAATTCTTCGCTAAATTTTGCATTATCTGTCTTTGAAATTTTGATTCCTTTTTGAAGATCTTTTAAAGAGCCAAATTTTTTTAATCTGTCATTTATCTTTTTTTCTGCTTTAGAAGTTAATTTCATATTAGTATGAATATATTTTGAGATTGGCAATGTGCTATGTGGTTGTGACTTAAGAATAAATGGTAATGCAATTTCTTCAGGCATATTATCAGGATGTAAATAATAATCTTTTATATAGTCGACGTAATCTGGAATTTTATATATATATTTACTATCTCCCAAAGCAACAACAATATCCTGCTTTTTTAACTTATCAGGCAAATTATTTAAATCTCCCACAGATGTCAGAACACGTTTTAAATCTCCATTTTTTCCTCTAGTAACTATAATTTGTTTAATCATATCTTGATACTTTGAAATATCAATTGGTGGAACTCCCTGATCAATTTTAGCTATTCTTTTATAAATTTCTGAATAATTATCAGTACTTATATTAGTATAATGAACACCGTCAGTTTCCATCGTAGTTTCTACGATATCTTTACGTCCCTCCTTATATTCTACAACTCCTATTCTTTCTGCTGCTTCACTTACTGAAAAGGGCATATTATCTGATAAATCCTTTAACAGAGCCTTAACGTTGTTATCTGTTAAAGAATAGCCTAAAAATAAAATTGGAGATTCAGTTAATTTACTCAAAATCTTCGCGTTGATAATTGCAGAAGTTCTTGTAAATTACTCAATACTATCATCTCCAATTTTTAATTTTTTATAATCATTTTCAGTTATTACTATAGAATTAGGATCACTTATAGAACCATGAATTTTGTATAATTCCCCAAATTCAGTTGCTGTGGAAAATAGACCTTGATTTCCTACTTTTACATTTATTTTTTTATCTAATTCATTCTCCAAAAATTCATCATAATTAGTGGTTACAATAAACCTTGCTTTAACTAGCATCTTTTTCAAAAGTTTTATTTCACTTGATTCATCTTTAAGTTGTAGCTCTGAAAATATATTTGCAATTCTAGTTCTAAAAGGTGAAGCGTTCTGTTTATGTGCCTGTTCTAATGTAAGATTAGGTAACTTAACTTTTCCACTATAAAAAGCATCGTCATATTTACCTTCTATTTTAGAAGCTAGAGTAGTATAAATATAAAATTCATCTTTACTTTCTTTGCTTAACTCATGATAAACAGAATAGTAATTTTTAGTTGGACTTGTTTCATTCCACAAAATTTCCAACAAATCATCCCAAGTAGGTGCGTCTTTAAAATATCTTCTAGTGATACCCGAACCAATAAATATTATAGGAAATTCATTCTCTTCAATTAAGTTATCTAAAAACGATTGCTTCATAATCCTCACCTCTTATGCAACATTAATTATATTAAAGCACTAATTTCGTTAAAAAATATTTTTAAAGTAAAAAAGCTCCCAGTTTTAATAACTAAGAGATTTCCTTCTGGTATACTTCTATGTCAATTTATACCCTTTTGAGTAGCTTTTATTCCCAATAAATGCCGTAGTCTCGGTGTTCCAATACTAACTAACATTATCTATCACCCTATTCCCATTCAATAGTGGAAGGTGGCTTACTGGTAATATCGTAAACTACGCGGTTAATGTGGTCACATTCATCTACGATTCTAGTAGAAATCTTGCTCAAAACATCCCATGGAATTTGAGCAAAGTCAGCAGTCATACCATCAATTGAAGTTACGGCACGAATACCGATAGTGTAGTCATAAGTACGACCATCACCCATAACACCAACTGAACGAATACCTGGCAAAACTGTGAAGTATTGCCAAATATCTTCTTGAAGACCAGCATTCTTAATTTCTTCACGTAAAATTGCATCTGATTCACGCACAATCTTAAGTTTGTCTTCAGCAACTTCACCGATAACACGAATACCAAGACCTGGGCCT
>CAOVIS010000036.1 GCA_948543905.1 uncultured Bacilli bacterium | reverse complement strand
CCTCTACTAGTACTTATACCGTAAGCGCTACAGGAAATACTCTTGCAAATGCCTTTGCAGCTAATGGTCTTAACATGGATAAAGTCCCCTACTATGAACATGTTGAGGTTGTTGTTATTGATGAAGAAATAGCTAAAAATCATTTAAGAGATATTAGCGAATTATTAATTAGAAGCAGTAAACTTCGTAATGAATTTTATATGGCTGTTGCCAAAAATATAACGGCTAAAGAAATCATAAGCTCTTCCAGTGAAGAAAAACCTGTAGCTTCCACTTTTATCGTAAGTATGTTAGAACATAGCAATAACTCCAATAGTTCAGGCTATTATGTTCCTTTTACCAAAACTCTAAGAAATATACTAACTGATGGTGAGGATGCTATTATGTCCGTATTAACTCTTCAAGATAAAAATATTATTTTAGATGGAATAGCTATTTATCATGATTTTATGATGAAAGATATCTTAACACCAGAAGAAGCATCATTTGTTAATCTTTTAAATAATTTTGATGCTAGAACAGTATTTTTAGAATATAATTGTCCTAATAATAAAGGGAAAGTTGTTGCAAGTATTTATGAAAGTAAAATGGAAATTGCTCCGAATAATAATAATGTTACTATCAAAGGAAAAATAAATATGCGAATTAATGAAGATACTTGCGGTCATAATTTAAAAGAAGAAGAAGTTTATCAAGAACTAGAAAAAAAGTTTTCTAAAGAATTAGAACATAAACTTGATAATATTATCAGGATTATGAAAGATGCCGAATCAAATGCTCTTAGTATTGGAAAATCTTACTATAATAAATATTATAAAGATTACTATTACTTATGGTTAAACCAAGAGTTTAAATATGATTTTGATTTAAAAATAAATAAGAAAGGCTTAACATTTGAGGTGGAAAAATAATGACAAAAGATTCTAACATTACCTATTTTTTAACTCGCAGTCTCTTATTTATTTCTGCATTCACATTATATTTTCTCTTAGGATTAATATTTACTTATTTTTATTCCTATATTTTAAAGAAAAAAGGTTCTAAAAGTCTAAAGGAAATATTTAAAAACAATAAAATAATCGGCTTTATAACACGTATTTTACTTTTAATAACTAGTATCTTTATTCTAACTTATGTCTTAGCTGTCTATAAAATATTTGTTGTTAGCTTTCTCTTAGTATCATCTCCTGAAATATTTATTTCTATCCCTTTTATAATACTTGCTACATATTGTGCTTTTAAAGGTTTAAAAGTCATTAAAAGAGTCGCTGGTTCTCTTCTGCCAATTAGCATCATTTTAAGTATTATTATATTTTGTAGTTTATTAGGTTTTATGGAAACAACTAATTTTATGCCTTTTATGATACTTTAGTTCAATTTATATTAGGAATATCTATATTTATGAGTTCTAGTTCAACAAGTATTTTTAAAACTGCTTTATTTTATGCAGGAATTAGTTCTTTTCCCAATCTTCTTACTCTACACTTTAAAAATCCTAAAGGAATTACTAAAATATATGTACTTGCAAGTGTTTTTCTAGTTTTAGCTGCTTTAAGTGTGGAAGGTGTTTTAGGAGAAGTATTAGTAAAAATATTTAGATTCCCCGAATATATTGTTTTAAAGCAAATAAAACTGTTCCAATTTATTGAAAAAGTTGAAAACATTTTATCAGTAGTATGGATATTTGATCTATTTATTACCGCAACTATGAGTGTTTATTCTATTAAAGAACTATTACCCCAAGCTAAAAATAAATATACAACTATTGGTACTTTAATTATACTTATGTATATTATAGATAATTACCTAGCTTTTAATTATGTTAATGAACTTAAAATATACTATTTACTACCTTATATTTCTTTAATTGTTCCTATTATGATTATTATCCCCATGTTGTATTTAACTAGAAAAAAAGCTAATTAATATTGCAAGCATCAACTATATAATAAACATCATTATATATTAATTTGTCTTTTTTATTTATTGCATATAAGAATACTTCAATATTTAGCTTTTTTAAAGATTCTATTAAATGAAGACTTGCTACATCATATAAAACTCCCATAAAATCATAAGAATACTTAGAAGTACTATTTAAAACATAATTAAGAATTCCCACTTTAAACCACACATTTTTAAATTTTTTAATAACACTATTAAAAAAACTCATGACATATATATTTTTATTTCGATACTTATCAAGTAATTTAACAAACTCTTCTGTATCTATATTAATATCTTTAATTTCAATAAGCATTATTTTATCTGTTTTAAGTTTTAAGACTGACTCAAGTTTTACTAATCCTTTTTTCTTTAAACTAGAATATTTTTGTTTCCAAATAAACGAACCATTAACAATTGGATCATGATGAACAACAAACTCGCCATCTAAAGTAGTATAAACATCAAACTCAAAACCTGCATAATCATCATTATTTATCGCTCCTAAAAAAGCGGGAATTGTATTTTCTTTTACTACTGCATTAAAAATTCCTCGATGAGCAATTAACATATAATCACCATTATAAATTTATGTCAAAAAAGAAAAAACAGTCTATAAAATTTATAAACTGTTAACTTGCCCATACATAAAAGTTATACTACACAGTAGAAAACATATAACAAGCAATATGAGCAAGAAAATTAAACAACAACATAGGGATCTGTAGAACTTCCGCTTCCTGAAAATTTAGTATCAGCTTTTAAATTTATGACAGGTCTTAAGCCATAAGTAGCAGATACATTATCATTACCGTAGTGAAGTTTACCTCTTGCAGTTACATATAGCAAGCGAGCACTAGTTCCATAAAAACGATTAGGTGACATTGTCCAATAATATTGTTCAGTATATAAATAATAATATTGCCAATCTGTACCACCAAAGCCCCAGCAAATACTACTTCATCACTTGTAATCATGCCTACTGGATATACTAATTTTTTATTACCTACATCAGAATTTGAAACTGTGAAAAGATCTCTATTCTTATTTGTACATTGCAGTGTTGGCGTTTGTGTTGTTTTCCAACCTGATGAACCATTATACAATCTCCCTGCTGAAGTATAAGCCGTTTGTTGAGTTCCATATCCAGCACCAGTATACCCAAAAGTTCCACTACTTAACTCTCGATCATTGCAAAAACCTGTATTTATATCAACATATTTTCCATATCCTTTATCTACTATATTTATTTTATACCAAGCATCTATGGTCGCTTTTGCATTACTATTTGTAATATTTTGATGGGCTCCACTATAGCTAGTAGTACTACTTCCATTATTCATATACCCGATATAAGTGTTATCATTCTCTGTTCCATTATATGCATATGTTGTCACACCTATCTGTGTTGTCGTTCCAGTCTTATTTGCACTACTTGGATTTCCATTTGCTACTCCTTGATAAATCATTCTAATTGTATCATTACCATTTATTCTTAGGATTCGCCAATAAAACCCAGCAAAATTTACCCAATTATTTAAACTACCTTCCAATCCCCTAAAATAATAGCTTGTTCCATAATCATCTGAAGCACTATAAATTCCAGTATCAACAGCATTAGCGACTTTAGTAAAACTTGTCATATCTCCTTTAGATTTTGCTTTACTATCTGCAATTAAATCTACTTTCTTATCAAAATATAAATAACACTTATCATTTTTATCTAAATTAGCTATAACATGTTCGCCAGACGAAAGAGTATATAATTTAGGATTACTATCATGATTATTACTATCTGTTGTATAGCAATAACTTTTACTCTCATTTATACTATAATCAGATGATGGCATTTCATTTATTTCAATATCTCCACTACCATCATTTTTATACATTGCCATTACTTTAAAGTCATAGGGCTTATAATTTATTGTACCATTTACTAAATCCATTGTTTGTATATTTTTGTATTTAGCTTTACTTGTTATTAAAACTAAAGTAACTATAACCGCTATTGTTATAATTGAGCTTATTGCTATTATTTTTTTCTTATTATTAATTCTTTCTAATTTAATACTTCCTCACTCCTTAAGTATATTTATAAGCTCTCGAGTTTATTAGAAATTTTTAGCTTATATTTAAAATATATTATCTTAAATACTAATTGTCAAGAAAAAGTTGTTATTATTCAGACTTTTAAGAATTTAATAATAAAGTCATTTATAATTTTAAGAGGTGAAGCATATGGAAATTTCTGATAATTTAAAGAAACTTTTTGAAAAACTCAAAAACGAGAATATAACTGCCACCGAAATAGCTAAAAAATTAAATATATCCAAAAAAACTTTATCTAATTATATAAATGGCGATGCTTACATTCCGATAGAACATTTAAATAATCTAAGCAACATTCTTAATACATCAATCGACTATATTTTAGGCCTAAGTAAAAACATTAAATATTCAAAATATAAAAATATAGAAAATCTTAATCCAATTGAAATAGGTAGCAGAATAAAAAAATATCGCAAAGAAAATAAAATAACTCAAGATAAATTAGCCCAAAGTATTGGCATAACAAAGTCAAGTATTAGCAGATATGAAAGCGGAAAAAATTTAATTTTAACTATCTGTCTTTATACTATTTGTAAAAAATATCATATAAGTGCTGATTATCTTCTAGGTAAAATTGATTATAAACCAAAATGGTAATTTACTATTTACTTTTATTAAAAATTATATTATTATTAATTTAAGCGAGACACATATTCCTTATGTGCTTGCCACTTGTGGGCAAACACCCTTACTTACGTAAGAGGTGTTATTTTTATACCAAAATTCCCCTTAAATAAAGTGCTTATCTAAAGACAATTAATAATATAATTATCACTATTAAAGACAAAACAAGAAAATCTTCTTTATCCATCATAGAAACCACTCCTTCATATTTTAAATATTAAGTTGTGGCAACACCAAAGGCCCTCTGTGCCTCGCAAAATCACTATAGCATATATTAAAATAAATTGCAAATTACCAAAATAGTAATTTCTGCTAGCTAATTTAATAAATCTGCTAGTCAATTTTTTAAATCTGACCCCAATTTTAAGGTTTTTTAAGAAAATTGGTAAAATTCAAAAAAAATCTAACTTTTTTAGTTAGAAATCTCTTTTTATATATCTAATCTTAATGTTATATTACTATCAGGATAAGAAACACATGGATGAATATAATCATTAGAGGCTTCTGCTTCATTAATATTACCCCCAACCATTTTAATTCTACCTTCAAGCAAAATACTCCGACAATATCCACAAACTCCTACCCGACATAAAGAAGGAGCTTTTATTTTAGCCTTTTCCATTGCCACTAATAAAGTTTCGTTACTCCTACAAGTTGTTTCAATAAAATCATTTTTTAAAATAACTTTAAGTTCATAAGTCTTAACCTCTTCAGGTTCATAAGCTGCCGCATAAGCCTCAAAATGCACACTTTTCTTAGGAATATTAAGTTCACTTAAAACTGTATTCATTGATTTATAAAGTGATGGTGTTCCACACATAAGAACCGTATTAAATTCTTGCAAATAAGGAGCTATCATTTCTTTATTAATATAACCATGCAAATAACCTTCTTGTTCTTCTTTAGTTAAAGTAATAACAAACCTAACTTTAGAACTTTTTTTATTAATATAATCTATTTCTTTTTTAAACATTATATCATTTACAGTTCTTACACTATAAAAAATAGTTAAGTTAAAATCTAAAATTCCATCCATTATCGCAAGCGCATGACTCATAATTGGCGTAAGCCCTACTCCACCAGCTATCCCAATAACATTTGATTCATCTCGAAGTTTATTATATCCAAAATTTCCAGCTGGCCTTGAAATTACTAAACTATCGCCTTTTTTAACATTATCACACATATAATTGCTAACTAATCCATCTTTAGCTCTTTTAATAGTAATTCGATATTCGTTTTTTGTTTTTGGTGAAGAAGAAAGAGAATAAGCTCTACTTACATATTCTTCATTAATATTTAGTTTAACACTTATAAATTGTCCAGCCTTAAATGGCATTAATTCATTAGTTCCAGCTTCTAAATTGGGCACTAAAATAAAACTTTTAGTATCAGGTGTTTCCTGGATTACTTCTTTTACAATAACATATTGTAAGTCATTATTATCCCCGACCATTTCATCAACATGTGTTTTATAAAGAGCTTTACCCGTATAATCATTAACAATTTTTTTACGTTCTTCACGCATATTATCAAGTTTATTATTCATTATTCTTCTTCTCCTCTTTTTTCTATAAGTAAACTATTAGTTATATAATACCCACTATAAAAAGCATTATCTACTCCACTACCATAAATTGAAGATGCTCCAACAAAACTCATATTAGAAATTTTTTCATCTTCTAATGCTAAAAGCCTATTAATAGAGTTATCGTAACCTAAACGCATATATCCCATCATAGAACCATTTACATTATTAGTGTACCTTGAAATTGTAAGAGGCGTTACTACCTCAACTTCTTCAATATATTCTCTAATATCAATATTAAAAGCTTCTTCAAATTGGGAAACTAAATCTTCCATTATCTTATCTTTGATTTCTAAATAATTACTACTGTCAACCTTATTCCAAACATTACCATAATAAGTAGTTTTAATAACTAAAATCGTTGTATCTTTAGGACTAGCACTCTCATTAATAACATTAGGTACTACAGCCTCCCATGTCTTATGATATAATTTAGTCATTTTATCAACATTATCTTCACTATTTAATGTTTCATATTGATAATACTTATAATTATTAAGACCAATTGTTTTATAATTATCATTAAGGCCTAAATAAACTACAACTCCATTAGGTGACATAGTTCTCGCATTTTCTATTCTATTTATCTCTTTATCAGTATTTTTAATTAAATTAGTATAAACATATCTTTTAGATACATCACATATTACATGCTTTGTCCGATACTCTTTACCATCTTTTGTTACTACTATTTTGATATCCTTATCGTCTTTTATCTCACAAACGCATGAATTATAATAAATTTTTCCTCCTTTATTTTGATACTCTTTAGCTAAACTTAAAGCTAAATCAATATTCTTTGAAAGTAACGCTACATCTTTTTTGAAAATTACTTTATACATAAATTCTGCAAAATCTACAAAAGCGAGTTTATTAATAGGACTTCCAAGCTCTACCCATAAATAACTTAATTTATCTATAACATCCCGAGATATATTTAATTCTTCTAAAGCTTTAGCTGTACTCACATCTACATATTTAATAAAATTAGGGTATTTTTCAATTTCTTGAGTCTTACGACCTATAGCTTGCAAAGCATCATGAACTTCTTTTACAACTTTAATAAATTCACGGATTGGCTCAATTGACCCAGGATGCATTGCTTCTAAGCTTAAAATAAATTCTTCAAAATCTCCATTTAAAGTATAGTCTTCATTCTTATCAATTACCTTAATCCTCGTATTATTAAGCGCAAGTTTAGTTTTAATCTCTATCCCCATTTTCTTAAAAAGATTCTGTAACCCCCCTATATGTTTTTCATTACCATAATTATAAAGAGAATACAAAGAAACATCAAATTCAAACCGTCCGCGCCTAAAAGTTGTAACTAATCCTCCTGGCAAGCTATTTTTCTCGAGCATTAAAACTTTCTTTTTATTTAGAGCTAAATTAAGCCCTGCTCCCAGGCCGCCCATTCCTGCTCCAATTATTATATAATCATATATCATTTTCTAAAATCCTTTCTAATTATATATAAAATTTTTAACCTCAGGCATATCCACTCCATATTCTTTAATATATTCTCGGTGCTTATTTAACATATATAAAGCATAACCTTGTAATTTATTAGTATACTCATTTTGATATCCCAAATGTTTTAAAGCTAGTATTACTAAATTATATCTATCTATTTCATTTATAACCCGCATATCAAAAGGTGTTGTAATAGCTCCTTCTTCTTTATATCCTCGTACATGCATATTTTTATTATGCCTTTTATAAGTAAGTTCATGAATCAAATTAGCATAACCATGAAAAGCAAAAACAATTGGTTTATCTTCTGTAAATAAAGCATCATATTCCGAATCACTAAGTCCATGAGGATGAGTTTCTATACTTTGAAGTTTCATAAGATCAATTACATTTATAACTCTTACTTTAATATTAGGAATATAAGTCCGAAGTATTTTAGATGCCGCAATAACTTCAACTGTTGGCGTATCTCCAGCACAGCCTAAAACAATATCAACATCATCATTATCATTACTTGCAAAATCAAGTTTTCCTATACCTTTGGTGCAATGTGCTATAGCTAAATCTTTGTCTAACCACTGATAACTAAGATGTTTACTTGCCACTATTACATTTACATAGTTTTTAGTTTTAATTATATGGTTAAAACATGATATTAAACTATTAGCATCTATTGGCAAATATATTCGAACAATATCAGCTTTTTTGGTCACAATATGATTTAAAAACCCTGGGTCTTGATGCGTATAACCATTATGATCTTGCTGCCAAACATGGCTAGTAAGTAAGATATTTAAACTGGCTATAGGTGCTCGCCATGACAGTTCTCGACATATTTTAAGCCATTTGGCATGCTGACTTACCATTGAATCAATTATGCGACTAAAAGCTTCATAAGTATGCAAAAAGCCATGTCTTCCTGTCAAAAGATAGCCTTCTAACATTCCCTCATTAGCATGTTCAGATAATATAGTATCAACAACTGCTCCATTAGTATTTAAATATTCATCACCTCTTATGGTTTCTCCATTCCACTTGCGATTAGTTACTTCAAAGACATGATTAAGACGATTGGATAAAGCTTCATCAGGACCAAATATTTTAAAATTATGAGGATTATTTAAAACTATATCACGAATAAAATAAGAAAGCATCATCATATCACTAGCTTGTCCTATTCCTGGCGCTTTAATTTCTAACATATATTTTGTAAAATCAGGAATTTTTAACTCTTGTAAAAGTTTGCCACCATTAGCATGAATATTAGATCCCATTCTATGTTCTTTACTTGGTATTAATTCTTGAAGTCCTCGTTTTAAAGTACCATTACTATCGAATAATTCTCCAGGATTATAACTTTTAAGCCAATAATTTAAAACTTCCAAATTAGAAGCATGTTCTTTATCAACTAAAACTGGCACTTGATGAGCTCTAAATGACCCTTCGATTTGCTTATCTTTAACCATTTTAGGTCCTGTCCAACCTTTAGGAGTTTTAAGAATTATCATAGGATATATTGCTCTTCTATCAGTAGTAGATTCTTTA
>CAOVIS010000035.1:7687-9345 GCA_948543905.1 uncultured Bacilli bacterium | reverse complement strand
ATATAAGATTTTAGAATATGCAATAAATTCAAAAGTTAAATTAATTGTTTTAACTGGTGATTTAGATGTTCCAAGTGAACTTGTAGATGTGGCTCGGAAGAATAAAGTAAATATAATTATTAGTAAATATAGTAGTTTTGATACAGCTAGTAAAGTTATTTTAAGTAATAGAATTAGAAGTATTAATTTAAATGAAAAACCAATAACTTTAGCAAATAAAATAGGTCATACTAATTATCCCGTTATTAATAATAAAAATGAATGCTTAGGAATGCTTAAGGTTACTAGTGCGGATAATTATCGTAAACAAAAAGTTATTTTAGTTGATCATAATGGATTAAGTCAAAGTGCTATTGGCATAGAAGAAGCGGATATTACGGAAATTATTGATCATCATAATTTAAGTGCGATAGGTACTAATGTACCAATTAATTTTAGAAGTATGCCAGTTGGTTGTACAGCAACGATTATTTATGATATGTATAAAGAAAAAGAGGTAGAAATACCTCATGATATAGCGGGACTTATGCTTAGTGCTATTTTATCTGATACGATGATTTTTAAATCACCTACAACAACAGAAATGGATAAAAATGCAGCGGAAGCTCTTGCTAAGATTGCAAAAGTGGATATTGATAAATATGGATATGAAATGTTTAAAGCTGCTTCTAGTATTAAAGGGATTAGTGTAAATGATCTTATTAATCAAGATTTTAAAGCTTATAGTATTGGTTCTACAGGACTTGGAATATCACAAGTTATGACGATGGATTTTGAAGAGATTAAAGTTAATATTGAAGAATATATTGATAAACTTGATGAATTAAAAAATAATTCTTATTTGGCTGTGGTATTATTTATTACAGATGTTTATAAAAATGGTTCTTATGTAATTTATAATAGAGAAGCAGAAGATATTGTTCGTGATGCTTTTGATTTAAGTGATATTTATGAGGGAGTATATATTGCCGATTTAGTTTCTAGAAAGAAACAAATGCTTCCTGCTTTATTAGAAGTTATTGAAAAAAGAGTTTAAAATTATATTTTAAGTGCCAAAAAGTTGCATTTTTCACAAAAGTTATGTGCCAAAAAGTTGCATTTTTGGTTTTTTTATGTTATATTTATGTTAGAGATGGGCATTAAAATGTATAGATTATTTGAGGAAAAGCTTAATCTATGGTATCAAAGTGGTGCAAAAAAGCCATTAATGATAATTGGAGCAAGGCAAATAGGAAAAACTTATACTATAGAGAAATTTTGTAAGAGCAGTTTTTCGCACTATTTCTATTTTAATTTGGAAAAAGAACCAGAGATAACTAGTATATTTGAGAAAACGATTGTTCCGGAAGAAATTATTTATAATATTGAAACAAGAATAGAACGAACAATTGATGAGGAAGATTGTATTATGTTTTTTGATGAAGTTCAAGTTTCTGAAAAATTTATAACTTCTTTAAAATATTTTTGCGAATGTAATAAGAATTATAAAATTATTTGTGCGGGGTTTTTATTGGGAGTAAAATTAAATAGATTTAGTTCTTCTTTTCCAGTTGGTAAAGTTGATTTATTAAATATGTATCCGATGAATTTTAAAGAATTTTTAATAGCATGTGGACAAAATAAATTGTTAGAAAAAATAAAAGATTGCTATAAAAATA
>CAOVIS010000035.1:5699-7635 GCA_948543905.1 uncultured Bacilli bacterium | reverse complement strand
ATTTTTGATTGTAGGAGGTATGCCTGAGGCAGTTAATGATTATATAAATAATAATCAAAATATTGTAGCATTTAATAGAAAAATTATAAAGCTTATTACCCAAATGTATATAAGTGATATGAATAAATATACTTTAAATAAGTCTGAAAGTGTAAAAATAGAAAAAGTTTATAATAGTATTCCTAAAGAGCTTGCACATAAAAATAAGAAATTTAAATATTCTCTTATAGAAGCTAATGCTAGTAAAAGAAAGTTTGAGACCGCTATTGATTGGCTTAATGCTAGTTCGATTATTATTAGTAGCTATTTAACTAATAAAATAGATATTTAGATAGTAACACATTTAAAATATATTTTAATGATATAGGAATATTAAATAGTATGTGTGATATAGGAATTAATGAGATAGTTAATGATTTACCATTTATGTTCAAGGGGGCTATCGCTGAAAATTACGTGGCTGTAGAGTTTAATTTTTATAATATTCCTCTTATTTATTGGAAGAATAATAATGAGGCAGAAATTGATTTTTTACTTACAACTGATGAAGGGATAATTCCAATAGAGGTTAAAGCAAGTGATAGGATTAAATCTAAAAGTTTGGGAGTATATATGGATAAATATAAACCTAAATATGGGATTAGAATAAGTACTAAAAACTTTGGATTTGAAAATAACATAAAATCTATACCTTTATATGCAGTGTTCTGTCTAGAAAATTTAAAACAAAAATAGTATAAATAGAAAGAGTGATTATATGTTAGCATTAATTACGGGTGCTTCCAGTGGAATTGGTAGGGATATGGCCAGAGTTTTAGCTAGTCGAGGGTATGATTTAATATTAGTAGCAAGACGAAAAGATCGTTTGGAAGAGTTAAAGAGTGAGTTTAAAGTAAATGTTAAAATCATAGTACTTGATTTAAGTATAGAAGAAAATGTTTATAAACTTTTTCAAAAATGTGTAAAAGATAATATAGATATTTTAATTAATAATGCGGGATTTGGACTTTTTGGAGAGTTCTATAAGACTGATTTAGATACCGAGCTTAAAATGATTGATCTTAACATTAAGGCTTATCATATTTTAACAAAATTGTTTTTACAAGATTTTATAAAAAAAGATAGAGGATATATTTTGAATGTTTGCTCTAGTGCAGGATTTATGGCTGGACCTATACTTAGTACTTATTATGCAACAAAAAATTATGTAACTAAACTTACTATGGCTATTAATGAAGAATTGAGAGTTAAAAAAAGTAAGGTAGTTATTAGTGCTTTGTGTCCTGGTCCAGTGGCTAGTGAATTTAATAAAGTAGCTCATGGAACTTTTAGTATTAGGGAAGCTAATTCTTATCAGGTGGCAGAGTATGCTTTAAAAAAGCTTTTTAAAAATAAAATGATTATTGTGCCTACTGTGATGATGAAGTTAACTTTATTTTTAAATAGATTTGCTCCTTATAGGTTAGCTCTTAATATTGCTTATCGTATTCAAAAGAGAAAGAGTACTAAAAATGGCTAAGCATAATTTGCTTGCTTTTTCTTTTAATTTTATATGATAAATGATATACTATAAGAGGAGTGAAGTTATTTATGAATGATAAAATATTAGAAATTGGGTTACCACCATATTTAGAAAATGATATTAAATCTTTAAAAGAAGGCATTAAGAATAATGTTTCTTATATTGATTGCTTACAAAATGAAGTACAAGGTTCAGTAAACTGTGCTTAGGTGGATGGAGATATTAGTGATAAACAAAAAGATTATTTATATGATAAATATATATTGAGGAGATGGGAAAGTGATTGATTTTACTAATTGTGAGATAAATAATTTTAAGTATTATGGTGGAGCAAGTGGTGGTAAACTTTGATAGACACAATGGGAATTGGGGATTTTTAAAGAATATTAAAAATGAAAATTTAACATTTGCACC
>CAOVIS010000035.1:0-5689 GCA_948543905.1 uncultured Bacilli bacterium | reverse complement strand
CTATGATTGTGCGTCTTGTTTGTATCCTCAACTTAATGATGTGATGATAGAAGAAATTATCAATGATGATGATGAAATGAAGTTTAGAGTTTTTGTTTTTCCTAATTCAGCTTTAAAAATTGATGGTAAAAAAATTAATTATTATGATTATATTTCTAGTTTAAATAATAAAGATTGTAATGATGCTTTAAGAAGAATGTTTCCTAAAATTAATTTGAATGAAATAAATATAGTAATTGATAATACACCTTTTATAAGTGACATTAGAAAAGAATATTATAAAAAGATAATAAATATGCGTTATGAATATATTTTGAAAAATAGTTATGATAAATTGAGTTAATTTTCATTTGTGTTGGATAGTGTAAATTAGATTGACATAATTTGACGTTTTGTAGTATTTATGATATAATTAGGTTATTGAAAAGGGGTAGAAGATTATGGAAGAAAATTTAGTTGTACCAAAATTAGGAGAATTTAATATTAATGATTATGATATATATCCAGGGTTAAGTGAGATTTCAATTAAGATTGTGAAAGAAAAATTGCAAGCTGTAGCGAAAGATAATGTTCCATATTATTGGACATTTATGAGGTGTTTAGCAGATTATGAAGTTAAAGTTAATCCGGATTTAGCATTAGATTTAATTAAGTTTGCATCTCTTTATTATTCGAATTTTAAATGGTCGGGAGCTAATAGAGCTAGTTATTTGGATGTTGTAACTTCCACGGCTTTTTTACATCATAATGATTTTGTTAAGGTTTATGGAACAGGGATTCCAGAGTCAAGATTTATTGAACAGTCTAAGATGTTTGGAAGAATTTGTACAGAGTTTGCAATTAGGTATTTAAGTTATACTTATGTTAATCACGAAGATAAGATGGTTGTAACTCCACTTCATGAAGAAGATTTAAAAGAATTTGTTGAAAAGGGTTATAGAATTGAGTCTTTACCTAGTGTTAGTCCTGTAGATTTAAAAGATGTTATTCCTAATGTTAATTTAACTTGGGAAAGAGAAGGTCTTTTGGATGAGCTTCCAAAAGTGCGTGAAGAAGATTTATATGAACAGATAAAATTAAAATAAGCCTAGGGCTTACTTTTTTTGGGGAAAATTTAAGAATTGTAAAGACGATATAAAGTAATTGATGGTTTATTTAAGAATCTAAAACTAAAATCTTCTGTACCTATACCACTTGAAATATATAGTTTCGAATTATCAAGTTCATAGTATTCATCAATGTAAGTTTTAGCCCCTTCTTTTTTTCTTAAACCACCAATAAAAGGAATTTTTATTTGGCCTCCAAGAGAGTGTCCAGCAAAGATTAGGTGGCTATTTAAAATAGATGGAGTTAAATCTGGCTTATGAATTAAAACTATATTAAAGTAGGTATTGTTAGTTAATTTATTAATATTTTCAGTATTTTTAAGGCCTATTATATTAAGGGGACTTGAACTATTTTGATATATTAATTTAGAAGAATTTTCTAAGTAAATGAAATCACTAGCATTTAAAATATTTATATAAGTATTTAGATTATTTAAATCATAATCACCGGGAATAGCAAATTTAAATAATTTAGCTTTAATTTCTTGAAAGTATTTAGTAAAAAGTTCAACTTCTTTTTCGGTAATATTTTTTTTATCAAATAAATCACCAGTAAAGATAACAATATCAGCATTTAATTCATTTAGTTCTTTAACTACTTTTTTTAAATCCTCTTCATTAGTAGTGCGACCAAAATGAATATCGGAGAAATGAGCTATTTTAAAGCCATTATATTCTATAGGAAGATTAGCATCATAGATTGGTATTTCTTTTACTTGGAGACCTTTAGTATTAATATATCTAGCATATAATAGTAATATGGTAAATAGTATTATAAAAGCTGCAAAAATTTTAAAAAATGTGTGTTTATTTTCGTTTTCTTTTTTCATAATATCACCCTAGAAATAATATTATAAAGATGCAAAGTAAATTATGGAAAAAATGGGCTAAATATGAAGTATAAATATTATTTGTATCATAGTAGGCTTTAGCAAAAAAGAAGCCAAGAGAACCGTAAGGAATAATAAATAAAATTTCCATTAAATTAAATTTAGCAATATGGGCAAGGCCGAAAAAGATACTAGTAACCAATGCAAACATTAAAGAGTTTTTAAAAGCCTTTTTAAAAGATGCTCGGAAAGTTATTTCTTCAATTAATGGGGCAATAATGGCCATGATTAAGATATTACTTATGGGGTTTAGGGTTAGGCTTTTGCGGACTTCAGTTTCATTTGCAGCGATGCCACCAGTTATATTTGTAATAATTAAATTACTGATTATCATGATACATAAGCCAATAAACCAATATCTTATAGCTGTAGATATATATTCCTTTTTAAAATTTTTTAAGTCATTTACAAGTTGTTTACGGTATAGCAAGAACATACCTAAAAGAATAAATAGATAAACTCCAATTTGAGCTAGATTATAGGCAAGTGCATTGCTGCTTGTAAGAGGTTTATATAAAATAATTTGAGCTATAAAACTAAATGTAAAGAAAAGTAAAATAGTTCCTAGGCCTTTAAAAAATCCTAATAATTGATCTTTTTTTTCTTTTTCCATTATTTAATCACTCTATTTCTTTATTAATATTAACATAAAAAGGTGGTATTAGACAACTATTTTAAATTTAATTTACAAAATAAGATGCAAGTTGTTGATATTTTTTTAAAAATTAGTTATAATAATTTATATAAAGTAAAAGGAGGAGTAATTATATATGAAAGAAGCGACCGGAGAACTTAATATGACAGTTATTACTGTTGTGGCAATTGCCGCGGTAGCAGCATTCTTCTATGCGTTTGTTTGGCCTGCGATAAAGGATACAATTGATAGAAGTACACATTGTTCACAAGTAATGAAGTGTGATAGTTGTGATGGTACTACTTGCACATGTGAATATTGTAAAAATAGTGATTGTAGTGAGACTGGTACTGTAAGATGTCCAGACAAAGGAACTGAACAAGGTGGTACTACTGGTACTGGAACTACAAGTTAGTTCTTAGTAAAAACTTAGAGGAGGAGTATAGATGAAAGAGGCTACGGGTGAGCTTAATTTAACTGTTGTAGTTGTAATAATTGTTGCTGCCTTAGCCTTTTTTTTCTTTTCTGTTCTTTGGCCACAAATAAATGGGAATTTTGTTAGGAATACCCAATGTAACAAAGCTATTTGTAAGTGTCCTAGTAGGGACGGGAATGGTAATTGTATAACTCCAGCGGACGGTAAGGTTGATTGTTATTTAAAAGAAAATCCTGGGATGACTTTTAAATGCACTTGGAAAGGCTAATTGGTGGTTAAATGAAAGAGGCAGTAGGTGGAATTTCGCTTTTTAACATCGTTATTCTTTTTATTGTTTTGTTTACAGGATATATTAGTATGTCAATTAACTATTCTAAGGCATTTAATGTTAAAAATGAAATTATAAGTATTATTAAAAACCAAGGCGGGGTTTGTACCTCTGATGTAAGTAGTTCTATATGTTATAATTTTCAAGATCAAATTACGGATTATTTTAATGAAGGAAATTACCGTAGTAGAGGTAAATGTGAATCAGGATGGGTTGGTTTTGATAGAAAAGGCGCTTATTTGGGCGATGGAGCTCAAAATGCAGCTTTTTGTGTAAAAGGGGTTATTGCTAATTCGGAGATTACTAATGCTTTATATTATAAAGTAAAGGTTTTTTATCAGTTGGATTTACCAATTTTTCAACAATTATTTCAATTTAGGATTGAAGGAGAAACTAGCCGGATATATGATCCTAATGAATGTGATGATAAAATTGGACAATGGTATTCTTATCCTTGGTGTAGCAAGGTGGTGAGAAGATGAGACAGACTTTTGGTGGTACTTGGTTAATGCAATTAATGATTTTATTTATTTTACTATTTGTAGCGTTTATTGTTTTATCGTTAAATTATTCAAAAACAGTTAGGATTAAAAATCAAGTTATTGGTATAATTGAAAAATATGAGGGGTTAAATGATAAGTCTTTGGAGATAGTTAATAGTTATCTTGTGTCAACTAATTATGGGGTAACGGGAGTTTGTACGAAAGATAGTTCTCAGCAGGGGCTTTATGGAGCTCTTAGTTTGGATAATAATAGTTTAGAAGAAGCAAGACCTAATGTTAAATATTATTATTGTATAAAGAAATATAGAGGAGCAAATACTTCAAGATATTATCAACTTACGGTGTTTTATAAATTTAATCTTCCAGTCGTAGGTGATAGAGGAAGGTTTATGGTTAAGGGAACATCAACTAATTTTGTACCTAGTGATGATAATAGATATGCGCAAGCAGTTGGTGGCTTTATGGATAGGCCTAGTATTGGAACAAATTCAGGCACTAATACAGGTAATAGACCAAATACTAATACTAACAATAATACAAATAATAATAACAATAGTAACAATTCATCTGGCAATAGAACTTACACAGTAATTTTTAATTTAGATGGTGGAGATGGTTATTATCCTACTCAAACAGTATCTTTTGGGGGAAGTGCAACAAAACCTAGTAATGAACCGACTAAGATTGGATATAAGTTTGATGGTTGGTATTTGTCTGGTAGTGCATACAATTTTGGAAACAGCGTAAATTCTAATATAGTTTTGCAAGCTAAGTGGTTAACTATAAATGAGATGGTTACAATTACTTATGATTTAAATGGTGGGGTTTACCTATATGATAGTTTTGCTCAAATTATTGATGGTAATGCAGTTGTAAGTAATTTAAATAGTTATTTAAAAAATACTCAATTTAATAATGGTAAAATGGTTCGTAATGTTAATAAGGGAGAAAAAATTTATTATTATAGTGGTGGTATAACATTAAGTAAAAAAGGCTATAGATTTGGTGGATGGACATTAAATGGTAGTGAATTTAAAAGTGGGACTGCTGTTAATAGTGATATAGTTTTAACTGCAAAGTGGGTTCCAATAAATTATTCTTATTATTTAGCTTATGATTTTGATGGAGGAGTTCCTACTGATAGATGTGGTATATATGATAAATATTATGTAACTTATAGTGAGCTACCTGCATGGAATGTATTTGCTTCAGTTAATAGTTGTAAACTTGAAAAACCTGGATATACCTTAGTTTGTTTTGCAAAAAGAGATGGTAATTGTTGGGACCATCCTTCTTCCTGGACAGATAATACTGTTCTTAGCGAAGACTTCTATGTAAAAGCTGTTTGGAGAAAAAATTAGAAAGGAAAATGTATTATGAACGTTATAGTATCAAATAAATATCAAAATATGCTTGGAACTTTAGATATTGATATTATTAAAAGTATTAATGGAGAATTTGAAGTTGAAGAGCTAGTTAAGATATTTACAAATTTTTATTTTAATAAAATGATTATTGATATAACAGCGATTAAAGGGTATCAAAATATTAAAAATATTCAAAAATTGTCGGTTAATTTTGATATGAAGAAAGTTATTTTATTACTTGATGATTCAGAAATAGTTAATAGTCCTAAGTATCTTTCGCAATTAGTATCTATGGGTATTTATAATTTTACAAGAAATATTAATGCGGTTAAATTTTTAATTGTTAATCTATTAAGCAAATTCATTTTTCTCACCACCTTTGCCTATTAGACTATTTTTCCGTCTTCAATTTTTATTACTCTATC
>CAOVIS010000034.1:5863-9354 GCA_948543905.1 uncultured Bacilli bacterium | reverse complement strand
CGTGAGTGTTTTCAAAAATCAGCCACTTTTCTTTTGGATTTTTAACAGCACTTTTGTCTTTATATGAAGCTTTATGAGAACGGAAATTAACCGTATGTCCCATATATTCGGGTTTTGACAAAACCTGACCGACAATAAAGCCGCTCCAATTATAAGCCACTTCATTGTATCCTTTTTAGCTCTTTTCTTTATATAGTTTTCATCAAAAATAAATCTCTTCTTCATTATTATTCACCTTTATTATATCAACTATAATATTACCATTTTTTTGAACATTTTACTAGTCTTAAATTTAATAACCTGTAACCATTTCTAAAGTTTCATCTTTTAAAACAAAATCTTCAACTTTAATAACATTATACTCAGTATTTGTTACTCTAACAATTACTCTTTCTATACCAGCGTTTATAATCATTCGTTTACACATTGCACAAGGCATCGCATCTTTAACATAATCTCCACTACTGACTTCTTTACCTACCATATATAGAGTACTTTCAATCATATCTTTACGTTCTGCACTTATAATGGCATTAGCCTCTGCATGAACACTCCTACACATTTCATATCGCTCACCTCTGGGAATATTCATTTTTTCTCTTTTACAATACCCTAAATCATCACAGTTTTTTCTGCCTCTTGGGGCCCCATTATAACCAGTCGCTACTATTTCATCATTTTTAACTATTACTGCTCCCCATTTTCTTCTTATACAAGTTGATCGCTCTAATGCCGATTCCGCTATGTTTAAATAATAATTATCTTTATCAATTCTATTCATTACTACCACCTTACATTAATTCTATCAAATAAAACAAAGCAATGTCAATTAAAACATAACTAAAAGCAAAAAAAGATAGCACTATTCACCATCTTTTAATACTTCTTCAAGTTCTTCTCGAGACATTTTAGTATAGCCCTTAATTCCCTTAGCTTTTGCTTCCTCTTTTAATTCAGCTAAAGATTTCTCACTACTCTCAGGAACATATTTACCGGTCTTAACTAAAGAATCAATTTGTTCTTTAGTAAGTGTTTCATGTTCTACTAAATTATCAGCTAATAAATTTACTAAATCTTTATTATCTTTTAAAATCTTTTGAGCTTTCTTATAACACTCTTCAACAATTTTTCTTACTTCTTCATCGATTTCATGAGCTACTTTATCTGAAAAATTTCTTGTTTTGCCATAATCTCGACCTAAGAAAACTCCTTCCGATTTTTGTTCATATTGTATTGGGCCTAAATCACTCATACCATATTCTGTAACCATTGCTCTAGCAATATTAGTCGCTCTTTTAAAATCATCGCTAGCTCCAGTTGTAATTTCATTCAAAAACATCTCTTCGCTAACACGGCCACCAAGTAATCCTATTATTTGTGCTTCAAGTTCTTTTTTCGTCATAATAGCAATTTTTTCTTCTCTTGGAAGCATCATCGTATAACCACCAGCTACACCTCTTGGAATAATAGTAATTTTATGAACTTCATTAGCATCCTCTAACTTTATTCCAATAACTGCATGCCCAGACTCATGAATAGCTACTAATCTTTTCTCTTTATCTGTAATTTTTCGACTTACTTTTGCTGGCCCCATCAAAACTCTATCAGTTGCTTCGTCAATCTCATCCATTGTAATTGCCATTTTATCACGACGTACAGCAAGTAATGCTGCTTCATTAAGCAAATTCTCTAAATCAGCTCCACTAAAACCTGGAGTTCTAAGACTTAAATTTTTAATATTAACATCTTTATCTAAAATCTTATTACGGGCATGTACTTTAAGTATTGCTTCTCTCTCACTTGCATCTGGAAGGCTCACCGTAACTTGACGATCAAATCTACCTGGACGAAGTAAGGCTGGATCTAAAACATCAGGCCTATTAGTCGCAGCCATAATAATTATTCCTTCATTTTCACCAAAACCATCCATTTCTGTTAATAGTTGATTTAAGGTTTGTTCTCTCTCATCATGGCCTCCACCTAAGCCAGTACCACGTTGCCTACCTACAGCATCTATCTCATCAATAAATATTAAGCAAGGAGCACTTCTCTTAGCATCTTTAAACATCTCTCTTACTCGACTTGCCCCAACACCCACAAATAATTCAACAAAATCACTACCACTTATATAGAAAAATGGTACATTAGCCTCTCCGGCTACTGCTCGAGCAAGTAAAGTTTTACCTGTTCCAGGAGGCCCAACAAGTAGTACTCCTTTAGGGATCCTAGCACCCAATTTTTGAAACTTTTTAGGGCTTCTTAAGAAATCAATTAATTCTTTAACTTCTTCTTTCTCTTCCTTTAAACCAGCCACATCACTAAATTTAGCTTGATGCTTATCATCGCTAAGCTTAGCTCTTGACTTTCCAAAATCCATTGAACCCTTATTAGAACTAGCAAGTTTTGAAAATAAAATATAAGATATAACAACAAGTATAACTAATGGTAAAACATTAACAATAATATACAAAACTGGACTAGATCCAGGATCAGACTCTGTCTTATATTCTTTAATATCTTTTTCGGTCGCATAAGCTGTTATACTTGCAATTTCATCTTCTATTGCTTTAGCTTTAAAAGATTCATTTTTCTTATACCCTTCTATCTTACCTGTAATATAGTATATAGATTCACTACTCTTAGGCATAATAGTAATCTCTGTTACCTTTTCCTCCTTTAAAGCTTTTTTAAGTTCTCCAGTTGTAAGTTCATTAACCTTATTCGTTCCCATATTTAAAATAAAGAAAGTAACTCCTATTATAATAAATAAAATTAAATAAGGAAAAAATGTTTTAACTGTATTATTTTTTTTAACATCTTTAATGTTCATTATTATCCTCCTCTTCATATAAAAGTATTATATCATAATTTCCATATCTTTCTACATCAAATTTTGATTTTTTTACACCAGGTAGCCATAGAATTTCATTTTTACTATCTAAAACTACTGGAAAATGCCTTCTTTTAGTCAAACTTATCTTTTCATCTCGAAAAATATCTTTAACTTTTTTACTACCACCTAAATTTTTAACTTCAATTCTATCACCATCTTGTTTATTTCTAACTATAATTGGAAGCATAATATCTTTGCTATTTAAACGAATTACATAATTAGATGTATCACTACTCTCTGAAATTTTTCTAATAGTACCAAAACTACCAACAACTTCTTTATCTAGTACATAGTTAAACTCTTCTTTTTCGTTACTATTTACAAAATACAAGTGATTATAATCTTTTATAGCTACAAACCCTTTAGGCAAACTAATCATTTTATTTTCTTTTTTATAAATAAGTTCTTTAATATCTTTAGTATGCTTATCATTAATTAAAAATAAATCATTATTATAAATTTCTTCTAATTCATATTCTATTACTTTTTTAACTAAAAAATCATCTAACTTTTTAAGTTCATCAATTTTAAGTCCAACTTTATCTTTAATTGATAATTTTAAAGGTTTTTTCACTTTTGATAAAATTATAATAATAAA
>CAOVIS010000034.1:3109-5853 GCA_948543905.1 uncultured Bacilli bacterium | reverse complement strand
TCACTATACTTTAAAAACTTCAAATGTACATTTTCTTGTTCTTCATGAAGTATAGGCAATACCTTTTTACGAAAACGATTTCGTGTATATTTCATACTATCATTGCTAGCATCTTTATAAAACTTAAGTTTATTTTGCCCCATATATTCTAAAATATCCACTTTTTTGATTTTAATTAAAGGCCTAACTAATAAATAATTACTCATCTGTTTTTCTCTTTTAAAACCACTATAACCTTTAATATTGCTTCCTCGTACTAACCGCATCAAAACCGTCTCTACAAGGTCATCACCATGATGAGCTGTCATTAAAAATTTAGCTTCGTACTTTTTCACCAAATCTTGAAAAAAATCATATCTTTTTACTCTAGCATCATTTTCTAAATTATCATGATTATATTCCTTAATCTCCATATATTCATAAATTAATTTATTATCTTTAGCAACATTCTCTACAAATAAAGCCTCCTCATCACTCTCTATTCTAAGTTTATGATTAACATGAGCAACAATTATTACAAAATGCTTATCTTTTTTTACTTTTAAAAGCATATCAAGCAAAAACATTGAGTCTGGCCCTCCCGAAACTCCAACTACAATCACATCATCATTTTTAATTAAATTATTTAAATAAGCTAAAATTTCTCCCATTATCTTCACCAATAATTAATATTTTATAATGTATTTAATTATATATCAAGTTTTTTATTTATATTTTTTAAATAACTGGATTAGTATGATTTAAAATTGTTGCAATATTTTTATGAATTGCTATCATATTAAATTTAATTTCATTATCTTCTTCTATATCACTTCTTTTAATAACATAATCTAAGAATCCCAAATCACTTACTTTATCAAGTGCTTGTTGTTCCTTTAAAAACTTAAAGTAATCACTCAATATGTTGCTTAAAGTAACACTATATGATTCTTTATTATTACTATCTTTTACTAAACCTATTCCATAAATACCCGCAATAAAAGGATTAAGATTTTCCAATAATTCCTTTAAAGCAAAACTATTATTACAATAATTTATAAAAGGCATAACTTCCTTGGAATCGTAAAATCTAATAACAATTCCTTCATTTGTACTTTTAACATAAAACTTAACAGTTGCTTTAATATTATTTCTAATTAAATACAAAAATATTGTCTTAAGAGCACTTATCATATACTCATATTTAACCGGAAAATACACCTTCACAGCCTCTTTATAATCAGCACTCTTCTCTGTATAAAAACCAATATAATGCGTAACATTTACCCCACTATTAACACTTTTAACTTCATATTTTACTAATGAATTATTAAGACTAACTAAAAATTCTTTATAAAAATTCTCAATATCGCTAGCTAAGTTATCATATCTTTTAACACCTAAATACTTCAAAGTATAATAAAAATCACGCCAATCAAGCTCTCTATTATTAGCTACTTCACTAGCCATAGTTCTTAAAAAATCATTAATTTTCATATCATCACTAATCCTTAATATAATTATATATTATTTTTCTAAAATAGTACAGAAAAAAACACTCGAAACCGAATGTTTTATCTATTTCCATAATAATCCATTCTAGAATAGAATCTATAACCAGTCCAATTAGGGAATCCTGGCGGAACAATAACATTATTTGTATGACCACTATACCAACCCTCTGCAACTCCATAATGTAAATGTGCACCAGTCGTACAGGAATCATATCCCCCATGTAACGTTGAAGTACTATATCCACCTACTGTTCCTATAACTGTATTCTGATCAACCATATCGCCAACTTTAACATAAACATCTTTTAAATGATAATACATTGTTGTATACTTTTTACCGCCAACCATAACTTGAATATAAAGCATATTACCACCACAACGATATCTTGGAACGAAACCTGAAACTCTGCCTGCTGCTGCCGCATACACTTTCGTGCCTTCATTATTTCCACCTATATCTAAAGCGTTATGATAATCACCCCATCTACCACCAACCGGACTAGTTATAACTCCATATCCTAAAGGTTTAAGCCAACCACCATTCGTTGGAACTTTAAGACAATCCGTAATTAGTGCTGCGTCATCTTCTCGATTTAAATTTTGCTTACATTTCTTTTTCATATCCTCATAGTCTTCTTTAGCACTTTGGTATGCTTCATTTACACCTGGAGCAAACCTATCATAAGCCTCAAGATTTCCAGTTAATCTTACAATTGTCGCTTCATAACTTGATACTTGACTTTTCAAATTAGCTTGTTTTTGCTCTAACTCTTTTTTTAAGATTTCATTTCGGTCAATTTCCGCATCTATATTATCCATAGTCGTTTGAATATAACCTGTAACTTGTTTTACTGCTTCTAACCTTGTTACTAATTCTGTCATACTAGAAGCCCCAGATACATACTCAACATAAGCATTAGATCCTTGCATTTGTTGCATATAAACTAAAATTTTCTCAGACTCATTACTTAATTCTTTTATCTTTTCATTAGACTCTTCAATTTTTTTAGCCGCTTCTTCTTCCTCTGCTTTTGCTTTCGTTAAATCCTTTTCTGCTTGACTTATCGCTGCTTCTTTTTCTGCAATTTCCTTTTTAGCTTGAGCAGTTTTATTATCATTAGCTTGTTTCGCTGCTAAAGCCGCCTCATATGCTCGTCTTAAATCTCCCAAAGTTTCTGGTTCTTTAGCTTCTACCTTAGGAATAATAGCAAAACTAATTAAAACTATTAATACTAAATATTTTACTTTCTT
>CAOVIS010000034.1:0-3045 GCA_948543905.1 uncultured Bacilli bacterium | reverse complement strand
ACATAAATAGCAAATGGCATTGGCTTAATAAGTTCTATTACACTAAGTGTTGATAGAGAACCAATCTTTTCATAAGCAATAATATACCCATAAATTGTAATAATAATAGGAATCAATGACCCAACAAATCCTAATATCAATCCTTCAAACACAAAAGGTAATTTAATTGCTATATTACTACTTCCAACAAGTCGCATTATTTCTATTTCACTTTTTCTTGAAAATATCGTTAATTTAATTGTATTACCAATTAAGAAAGCTGTAACCACCACAAGTGCTATAACCATCGAAATTGTTGCAGTTTTAACAATATTAAATACTGATAATATCTCTTCAACCATACCCTCTCCATAATTAGCACTTTCTATACCCGCAATTTTTCTTATATCTTTTGTTACTGGGGAAAGTGTTACTACATCATCAACGGTCACAATAAAAGAATCTAAAAGGGGATTACTCTCTAAATAATCAAGTGTAACTTCCAAAGTTTCCGAATAACCTTTCATTTCTGCCCGCCACTCTTCTTTAC
The DNA here is from genome assembly GCA_948543905.1 of uncultured Bacilli bacterium. Next base: position 2,516 of record CAOVIS010000034.1, on the reverse strand, counting down.
TTTTATATTGTACACTTACAACATGACTAATATTTTTTATTTTATTTTCAATGCTAGTTACTTCATCTTTTCCGATATCACTTTTAACATAAACTGCAATAGTAAGTTCCCTCTCCATCGCTTTGGTAATATAATTAACATTAGCCGTTACAATAACAGCAATCGCAACCATTATAAGAGTAATAGTTGTACATATAACACTTGCCATACTTAAACTAAAATTACGTAAAACACTTTTAAAAGAATCTCTTATACATCTACTTATAATTCTAAATATTTTCAAAAACATCTACCTCCATCTAAACACTTTGAGGTGCCTTATATGTACCTTTCATATGATCTTCTGCTAAAACCCCACTATCAAGTACAATAACTCTTTTTTTCATTCTATTAACAATATCTTTATCATGTGTTGCCATAATTATTGTTGTACCTAAATCTCTATTTATAGCATCGAGTACTGCCATAATTTCTGCAGAAGTCTTAGGATCCAAATTTCCTGTAGGTTCATCACATATAAGTAATTTAGGATTATTTACAATCGCTCTTGCAATACATACTCTTTGTTGTTCTCCACCCGATAATTCATTTGGAAAACTTCTAATTTTCTCTTTTAATCCTACATGCTCTAATGCTTTAATAACCTTAGGTCTTATCTCACTATTTTTCATTCCCATACACTCCAAAGCAAAAGCAACATTTTCATATACTGTAAGTTTTGATAATAGCTTAAAATCTTGAAATACTATTCCCAATTTTCTTCTTAATTTAAAAACAGTTCCGTTGCGGAGTTTGCCTACATTAATTCCCCCAATTTCTACTACTCCTTTAGTAGGCTTTTCTTCTCGATAAAGCATCTTAATTAAGGTTGATTTCCCTGAACCACTAGCTCCAATTACAAAAACAAATTCCCCTTTATCTATATCTAAAGTAAGATCAGCAATGGCTGCTACTCCATTTTTATATACTTTATAACAATTTTTAATTCTAATAAACTTCATAACTGCCTCCTAGCATATTAATATAATTGTATCAAATAAAAATAAATAAGTCCATTAAAAAAGACAATATTATGTCTTATTTAGTAACCGCTTTAAATCCAACTTTAGCCTGAATTGACCCTCCAAGTAAACTTGCTTGATTAACTGTATCATCATTACTTAGCCAAATATATAATTTATATGTTGCCGGACTATTCTTAGCAATATCTTGGCTATTTAATAACTCTACATTTCCCGTATTATAATTTTCAAAAGTTCCATCACTCTTTTTTATACCATCTTGATATAAAGCCCATTTTACAAATTTACTCTTAAAATTATCACTTATTGTAATATCAGTTAAATATAAATTATAACTCGCTCTAGATATTTTAGCATCACTAGGCAATGCTACTGTAAAAGAAGTATATTTAGCATTAGCTGAAGTAAGCAAGTCTGCATCATTAATTAAAGTCGCATCACTAGCATTAATATATTGCGTAGTGGTAAAATTCATTTTTAACTCTCCACTTGTAATTGTAACTCCATTATCTCTATCCGCCACATTCTCAATATTATTTACAAAATATGCATACGATCCACTAATACCAATAATAACCAAAGATACTGTAAGTATAAGTGCCGCTACCAGATTTTTTTTATTAGAATTCATAAAAATCACCCTATCTTACCCCAATTATACTAAAAATTTTAAAAAGAAACAATACTTTTAATACAAAATTACTTAACTTAACATCAATTTAGCAACTAAATTAATCTATTAAACATTTTAAGACAATATTTTTCTATTTCTAATCTTTAATTCAACATAAACTGCAACAAATTTAAAAAAACGAAGGAAATCTATAGTTAAAGTGATAATAAATAGAAGAAAGAATTTTAATTATTTATAGTAAATCCCTATGATATGAGTCATAGAGTAACTCATAAAATAATTGATAATGGAGAGATAGAATATGTATTAATAAGACTTGACCAAATTGCAAACGTTAGATATACTTTAAATGAAACAAGGTTTATTAGATGGTTAAGACTAATAAATTCTAAAGACATTAAAGAGATGGAGAAAATAGGAAAGGATGATGAAGTAGTGGAACAAGCATAGAATTTATAAAGAGATATTCGGGAAGTGAGATGGATCATAATTTTGATGATATAATTGCTTATCATGAAAACTATGCCAGAGAAGAAGGCGAAAAAGCTGGAATATTAGATACAGCAAAGAATATGTATGCTAATAATATTTCATTAGATATGATTTCTAAATGCACTAAATTAAGTATTAAAGAATTGCAAGAATTATTAAACAACTATACTAAATAAAAGAAATTATAGGGTTAATCTAAATAAATGGAACTGTTTTAGTCTCCGTATAACTATCCGAATGCTAACGTGTTCTATGTGCGTTCGGATGGCAACCTCGACTGGAACAACGTGAACAACACTTATGGTTTGCGCCCAATACCTTTTTATAACTCATGTATTTAGTTATGGCTAAATATAGTAGAATTAAGG
>CAOVIS010000033.1 GCA_948543905.1 uncultured Bacilli bacterium | reverse complement strand
CAACACAGTTAACCCTAATATCAGGGGCATACATATTCGCAAAATTATGAGTTAAGTTGATAACACCAGCTTTTGAAGCATCATAATCAAGGCCATAAGAATAGTAGGTATCAATGCCATTAGTAGAAGATATATTTATGATACTTCCCTTTGACATAAGTTCTTTGACATATTTACATGTTAAGAAAGTGCCAATTAAATTCACGTTTAAAATTTTTTGAAAATTAGCAACGGTTTTATCCTGTAAATCACTGTCAATGGCAATACCAGCATTATTTACAAGAACATCTAATTTGCCTTGTTCCTCTTTTATTTTAATCATCATCTTTTTTACTTCAGTTTCATTACTTACATCACATTTAATAAAATGAGTATGAGGATAATCTTGATATTTTGATTTTAATTCTTCTTCAGATGAGGAGAGATAATTTACATAGACAGTATCTCCGGCTTCTAGGAATAATTTTGCAATAACAAATCCTAAACCACGAGAAGAACCAGTTACTAAAACAACACGAGACATATTAGATTCTCCCCCTATTTTCTTGTCTAGAATTATTAATTGTTACTTTAACAAGAACACCAGAGCTATTAAAATACGTTAAATCAACATTTTCACGATCTTCGGCGCCTTCTAAATATCTAAAAACATTATTTAAATAATTGGGATCACCCCAAGTCCTATCTTTAGTTTCAGCATGATAATTTCTAATTAATTCGCAAGCTTTTTCACTATTGGTATCCCCTTTATAATTGTTTATATCTACACCATAATATTCACAAGCATATTTAAGGGAATTTGGCCCTTGATTGTTAGAGTAAATACCTGTTAGAAGACTATCAGACATATTAATGCAAGTGCGAACATAAGCAAGCGCGACTTGTATATTGCCATCTGTAGTATTAAGTAAGTCTTCGGTTATATGAATAGTTTCGGTCTCACCAGTTGGCCCTTGTTCATTATATAAAGGAACAGTTAGACTAGTATTTATAAAATCTTCATAAGTAATTTGACATGGATTTTGACATTTACCATCAACTATGCTAGGTCGTTCCTGAGATATGAGAGCGCATCCTACATTGTAAGGAATGCCATATCTTGTGGCATATTTTCCTATACTATCCCCACAAAAATCGATAGTGGCCGCAAGTTTTTTTTGATGATCTTCAGTGGTTTCAATAGAAAAATCACTTGAATATTCTAAAGTATCAGGAACCTTTTGAAAGTAATATTCCATTTTGTCATTATCATAAAGAATTGCGCTTTCATCTCTTTTGACAAAATCACTTGTAGCAATGCTAGGACCATCATCGAGAAATTCAATTTCATTCCCCTTAATTTTATTATACACGTAGTTAAGAGATAATAAAGAGACTAATGAAAGACTGGCTGCAAGCACTTGTCCTCCTTTGATTCTTTTAGAGGCTTCTCTATTAATAAGATTAGTTTTCCCTTTCTCTACTCGAGTAGCAAAAAATTCTTGCATGTCTTTTTCATATTCTACATAAGCTAGAACTTTTCTTTTGATTTCATCAAAATATTTACTATATAAAGAGTTCTTAGCTGCTAAAACACGAGATTCTTTAATAGCAATTTCAAAATCATTATTAAATGTAATGTACATAGCGTCTTTGGTTTCAACTAAATTTGTGATATTACCAGTAGATGCTTCTAATAATACTTGGTTAATTTCTTCTTTGCTCATTTTTTTATAAGATGCGGTTATTTTACCATTAGTATCAATTTTGTAAAATTCATGACCTCTTTTATATTCAAAACTATAACTACGCATTATTTTCACCTAATTTCTTTGTTATTTCTTGATCTAACATATCATATTCATTGCTAGATAAATCATTATCTATAATATATTGATTATCTTCATTTTCGAGATAAGCAGAAGCTAAAATATCATCTTCAATTGAGTATACAATATAGTTTCGACTAAACTTATAATCGAAATGAGTAAATAAAATTTTAGCATTATATTTTTTGCCATCTGTATCGATAAGTATTACTTTGTCCATATCCTTCACCATTTTAATTATATAGTAATTTTTGTAAAAGTGCAATTGTTTTGTCAATTAATTGTATAGAAAAAGCCAACTTTTTGAGTTGGCTTAATTAGCTATTTTTTAGTTATTATAAGTTTCATTGCTGTTTTATCTTCACCATTAATTGTTATATCATTAAAGGCTGGTATTACTACTAGATTATCACCACTAGGTGCGACAAAACCTCTAGCAATAGCTATACCTTTAATTGCTTGATTTAATGCTCCAGCGCCAATAGTTTGAATTTCAACACTACCTTTTTCGCGGAAGATATTAGCAATAGCACCTGCTACTTTACTGGGATTTGATTTACTAGATACTTTTAATATTTCCATATATTTAATTTCCTCAACTTTCTAATTAAATATATGATTTTATTTTAAAAATATTATTCTTTTTCTAAAGGAATAGAATCAAAAGCCCCTAAATCATAAACATTATAACCTAAATCAGTTAAGGTTTTCATAGCAATCCTACTTCTATTGCCACTTTTACAATAGACTAATATTAATTTATCTTTATCAAGTTTAGTATTTGAATCGATAGTATCATAAGGAATATTAAGACCATCTTTTAGGTGTGATGTTTGATATTCTTCTTTAGTTCTTACATCGACAATAATATATTCGTTATTAGACATTAGATTTTCTAATTCAGAACTTGGAGAAGATTTAGAAGAAGTTTTATCACATGCAAGACATAATAAACAAATAGTTAATATTATTATTTTTTTCATTTTAAACTCTCCCATCTAGCTGTAAATCCACATGGTAAAACGAGATTATCATTTTTTATTGGAAGAGCAAGTTCGGTACTAACAATATGGCCTTTTTGACTTATATGACGATGTAATAAATTCTCAACAACAATTTTTGATAAACCTGTTGTGTAGGAATTGACAATAAAAAGCAAAGGATTATCACTTAAAAGACTAGCAGTATCTTTTATTAAATTATCTAAATCCGTTTCAATATTCCATACTTCATTTTTATTTCCTCTTCCAAAAGATGGTGGATCCATGATAATAATATCATAAGTACTACCTCGTCTTATTTCTCTTTTAACGAATTTTCGAACATCGTCAACTAGAAATCTAATTTTTTTATCTTCTAAATTATTAACATGGACATTTTCTTTGGTCCATTCAATCATGCCCCGAGAAGAGTCTACATGAACTACGCTAGCCCCCACACTTAAGGCAGCAACACTAGCTGCGCCAGTATAGGCAAAAAGGTTTAAAACTTTAATTTCACGATTTTCTTTTTTTATCGTTTCTCGTATTAAATTCCAGTTGTAGGCTTGTTCAGGAAATAAGCCAGTATGCTTAAAGCCCATTAATTTTAAATTGAATTTTAAATCTTGATAATTAATTATCCAACTTGATGGAAGGTTCTTATTTAAAGCCCAAGAGCCTCCTCCAGTTGTGCTACGTTTATAAATAGCATCATATTTCCAATTAGTATCTTTATGCCAAATGATTTGGGGGTCTGGTCTTACTAAAGTATAATTACCCCATCGTTCTAATTTTTCACCATTTGCAGTATCTATTATAGTATATTCTGTAAAGTCTTTTATTAATTCCAACTTAAATCACCTCTTAAGTTAAGTCTATTATAACTTAAAAAGAGTGAGATAGCAATTTAATTATCTATGTTTAAAATATTAATTTTATAGTAGGATAATTATCAAACGTTAGGGCTAGAGTAACCATAGGCGATTTTTGCCTTTGTTATCTTTAATTCCTTTTTGGGGGTTTTGGATAGAAAGGTGTGAGTGCTTATGATGGTTCACTTAAAAGTAATTTTAAGAAGAATAACAAAAGTGACATTGGTTATCAAGCTAAATGTCACTTTTTTAATCAAATCAAGTAGACATTAGATTGCACCCTAACGCTTACTTAATTTAATATTATTATGTTTTTTAGATATATGCAAGTTCATTACTTGTTTTTTTATTTAGATATTTTATTTTTGGAAATAAATATAGCAACAATAAAATTATCATTTACAATTTTGATATTAGTTTTTATTTCTGGTTCATTTAAAATACTATATAGTCCTAAGCCTCTTTTGTGGCCTTTAGTTGAATAATGCTTGGTGCCTAATACTTCAAGATTTAATTCACTATTATGACTATTTTTTATCTCAACGTTAAAGTTTTGCTCTTCTTCATCTAAACAGATAACTAATAATTTAGCGGTACTTTTAAGGCTTGATTCGATAGCATTATCCAAGGCTAGCATAATACTACTTATAAAAGCATTATATGCTTTAGGTGTTAGATATTCGTATACGTCACTTTTAATATTGTATTTTAATTTAATGTTTAAATCATCTTGATAAGGTATTAATTTTTCGATAATTAAACCTTTTAGCCCAGAACAATCTATTTCTAGATTCTCTCCTATTTTTTCTTTATCGTTTACTTCATAAATTAGATTATTTATTAGTTCTTTTGTATCATTATTAGTAATACTTTTTATAGAATCTAATTTGGAAGTAATGTTATGTTTTAAAAGACTAAATTTTTCGGCAACATCTTCATATTTTATAGTGTTATTAACGATAACTTTATTTAGTCTTTTATTTTCTAAATACATATCAGTTTGTTTTAGAATAACTACAATTAAGAAAATTACTAAAATTATGATGCCTGAAATTAAAATTTCTTCTTTATAAGTTGTAAGATTTAGAATCAAAACTAGGCTTAGTAAAAGAGTAATGCCCATAAAATAGAGAAAATATAAGTCAGATATAGTTATCTTCTTTAAAGTTTCGAGACGATTGATAATAAATTTTTTAACAAATTTTAGATGAGCACCGATTATAAACATAGCAAAAATAATATGAATAGATGTAAATATATAAATATCTTCCATGAAGGATATTAAATTCAATTTATCTAATAGAGCTGTACTAAGAACTATCATAGCAATAATTATTACCTCATAAAACCAAAGGGCTAAGTTGTAATATAATGCATATTTTAGACTAGAAGAATTTAAAGTATAGATTAAAAAGGGATAGCTAATTAAAGAAAATAGTAGTAAATAGCCAAAAGAATTTATCAAAAATGGGTTAGAATATTCTACTATAGCTAAAATTATTGTGACACTAAGAAAAGAATTTAATGTTTTTAAGTTAAAGGTTATTTTGGTTTTGGTTAGCATTATGTAAAAGTAGATATAGCCAAAAGTTAAAAGAGTGCTAATCCATAGCCAATTTAAAATATTAAACATTAAGCAGTTTCTATTTTATACTTTTTAGATAACATATAAATTTCTTTTCCATTGTCTAGTTTAAAATAGCCCTTTTTGTAATCCTTAAATTCAATATGCTCAGAATTTACAATGCAAGAACGATGACATTTTTTAAAACGAGAATCTAAGTATTTATCCATTTCATTTAATTTTAAATTTATCTTATACTCATTATTATTTGTTACTATTACAGCTTTACGCTCAGCAGTATCGCGATAAATATATAAAATACGATCATAGCAAATATTTAATTCCACATTATTAGTTTGGAATTTAAAATATTTAGGACTTCTTTTGTGATTAATAATTATTGTTAAGTCTTTCTTTAAACGGCTTTTAAAATTGTGAAATTTTTCAATAAAATCAAAAGTTTCATAAACAGAGCGATGAGCACTTTCGAACATCTTATCATGATTTGTAATAAAGATTATTTCACTATTATAGTCGTTCTTGCGAATAAGTCTAGCCGCATTAATACCGCTTATGTCAGAATCCAATTCAATATCTAAAATATAAATCTTAGGCATATCGGTATTAGAAATTTCTTTTAAAAAACTTCTATCAACTTTCTTAAATGTTTTAATTATTCCTTCTCTATCTACTTCTTTAATTATCTTAATAATGGTATTTAATTCTTCAATATCGTTATCCAATACTATAAATCTTGTCATATTTTCCACCGTTCCTACTCAATTATATTATATTTCTGTTAAAGGGACAATAGAAAATGATGCACTGCGTCATTTTTTTTTGCTTATAGTAAATTTTTATCTTTTATTTTTCAAATTGAGACTTATATAGTTTAGCGTATAAACCTTTTTTATTTAGTAATTCATCATGAGTTCCAACTTCAGCGATTCCTCCTTGATTCATAACTAAGATTATATCAGCATTACGAATTGTTGACAAGCGATGAGCAATGATAAAAGAAGTTCTAGAAGCCATTATTTTATTCATAGATTTTTGAATTAAAATTTCAGTACGAGTATCAACATTACTGGTGGCTTCATCTAAAATTAGGATTTTAGGATTAGCAACTATAGCCCTAGCAATAGTTAAAAGTTGTTTTTCACCAATTGAGATATTAGTTGCACTTTCATTTATCATAAAGTTATAACCATCTGGAAGAGTTTTAATAAAATAATCGGCATTAGCTTTTTTGGCAGCATCTATTACTTCGGCATCAGAAGCGTTTAGATTACCATAACGGAGATTATCAAGAATTGTGCCTTTAAAAAGCCATGTATCTTGTAAAACCATTGCAAAAGATTTTTCTAGTTCGCTTCTTTTATAATTCGTTATGTTTTCGTCATCTAATAATATTGCTCCTGAGTTAAGTTCATAAAAGCGCATTAATAATTTTATAATAGTAGTTTTACCAGCTCCAGTAGGTCCAACTATAGCTATTTTTTCTCCCGCTTTTAGATTGATGCTAAAATCATTAATAACTATTTTGTTAGGACTATAACCAAAAATTACATTTTTAAATTCTATATTTCCTTTTACTTTTTTGGTTAATAATTTTCCAGAATCTAAGTATTCTTCTTTTTCTAAAAAATTAAATACACGCTCAGAAGAAGCAATCATTGATTGAATACCACTCGATATTTGTGCAATCTGAGAAATAGGATTAGTAAAATTTTTAGAGTATTGAATAAAACTTTGAATATTTCCAACAGTTATCTTACCTTTGATTGCAAAAATGGCTCCAATAATGGCAATAAAGCAATAATTTAGATTACTAATAAAAACTATAAAAGGATGAAGAATGCCCGATAAAAACTGTGACTTAAAACTAGTTATATACAAATTATCATTACTGTTTTCAAATTTTTTAGCTAATTTATCTTCAGCATTAAAAGCTTTGATGATGGTATGGCCGCTTATTATTTCAGTTACTTCGGCATCTAAAGAGGCTAAGTATTCTTGGTTTTTTCTAAAATATTTTTGACTTTTTTGAAAAATTTTAGTAATAATAAAAATAGATATAGGAAGAATAATTAAAGTTATAAAAGCAAGAGTAACATTAATAGTACACATCATAATAAATATACCAATAACAGTTGTAAGCGAAGTTACAATTTGAATAGTTGAATTATTAAGATTTAAGCCAATTGTGTCAATATCGTTTGTTATTATTGATAAGATATCGCCTGTAGTTTGTTTATCATATTCACTCATGGGCAATTTATTTAATTTATGGATTACTTCTTTACGCAATTTATAACATATGCGATTGGAAATATGGGTTATAATTAATATACCTGCATAGCTAAAAAAAGAACTTATAATATAAATTATGAGAAGAAAAATCAATATTTGACGGATAGCAAAAAAATCAATTCCACCAATTCCCTTTAATTTAGCAATTAAGCCAATGTATATTTCAGTGGTTGCGTTACCTAAAATTTTAGGAGCAATAATAGAAAAGATCGTGCTTCCAATAGCGAATAAAAAGGCAAAAATAAGAAGAATTTTATACTCAGATATTCTTTTTAATAATTTTTTTAGAGTAGTTTTAATATTTTTGGCTTTTGTTGTATAATTTTTTTGATTAAACATTATAACTCTCCTTCCATAATTTGTGATTTTACTATTTCCTGATATATTTTACAATTTTTTAATAACTCTTTATGAGTACCCATACCAACAATTTCCCCTTCATTTAAAACAATAATATTATCAGCATGCATTATCGTATTAATTCTAGTAGCAACTATCAAAATTGTAGCATTTTTGGCAAATTTTTTTAAAGATTTACGTAAAGAGACATCAGTTTTAAAATCAAGAGCACTAAAAGAGTCATCAAAAATATAAATATCAGGATTCTTGGCTAAAGCTCGAGCAATGGATAACCGTTGCTTCTGTCCTCCGCTTACATTTGTACCTGATTCAGAAATAGAGCTGCTAAACTTATTATCTAAATCATTAATAAAATCTAAAGATTTACTGACATCGGCAATTTTTTGCATATCTTTTTTATTTAAATTAGAATTTCCAAAACACAAGTTAGAACTGATAGTACCAGAAAATAGAAAACCTTTTTGGGGAATATAACCAATGGAATCACGAAGTTTTTTTAAAGAAGCCTTTTTAACATTTATGCCATTTACAAGTACTTCGCCACTAGTGGCATCAAATAATCTTGGAATTAAGTTAACAAGAGTTGATTTTCCACTTCCAGTGCCACCTATAAAAGCCGTGGTAGTCCCAGGAGTAGCTTTAAAACTAATATTTTTTAACATTGCTTCATCCGCATCAGGATATTTAAAACTAACATTTTTAAATTCTATAACACCTTTTTCTTTGAAAATAAAATCGCTTGGTTCGGGTAGTTCTTTTAAAGATATTTCTTTTTTTAATACTTCATTAATTCTTTTTAGTGAAACCAAAGCTCGAGGTAAAATTATTGATATTAAAGAAATCATTAAAAAAGCCATAATTATTTGCATAGTATACGTAATAAAAGCTAATAATGTTCCTACCTCTAAAGTACCATAATTAATTTCTTTGGCACCTAACCAGATGATCAAAACACTTATAACATTCATAACAAGCATCATAAGTGGAAACATAAGTCCCATTGTACGATTTACAAAAAGATTATTTTTAGTAAGTTTAAGATTAGCTTTTTTAAATCTTTCCTCTTCATAAGACTCATTATTAAAGGTCCGAATTACAGGCATACCAGTTATTATTTCTTTAGATATTAAATTAATTTTATCAATTAATTTTTGCATTATATTAAATTTAGGTAAAGCAAATATAAATAAAAATATAATAATAATTACAATGATTATTAGAGCATAACCAATTAGCCAGTTAAGGGGATTATTATATACTTTTAGAAAGGCCCCAAGGCCAATTATAGGAGCAAAAATAACAATGCGCATAAACATTATAAAAAATATTTTTATCTGTTCTATATCATTGGTCGCCCTAGTTATGAGACTTGAATCGCCAAATTCTTTAAATTCCGCAGTACTTAATTCTAATATTTTTCTAACAACTTTATTTCTTAGAGTATAGGCAATAACTGATGCTAAACGACTAATGTAGTAACTAGCTAATATACTAACTAACATACTTAAACCAGCAATTATAAGCATTTTTAAGCCAATATTTATAATATAATTGATACTATAATCATTCATATTTATGCCAACATATTCATATATCCCAATTATAGCTTCAACATTAAATTCTTTTATTAAATAAAAATCTAGGCCATTAAACTTTTCATAAGCGGTATTAAT
>CAOVIS010000032.1:678-9866 GCA_948543905.1 uncultured Bacilli bacterium | reverse complement strand
GAACAGAATTACTAGGCATATCCATAGAAATAGGTGCCACTGGTTCGATAGGGGCAACTACATCAGGAATAACATCTTCTTTTATCTCATTGTTTAAATTAATTGGAGTTATTGGAGTAGTCTCTTTAAAAGCATTTAAATCTGTCGGTTTACTAGGTGCAAATTCTTTAGAGTTTTCTAATTGTCTTTTCTTTTCATCACGTTTACCAAAAAATAAAACAATCAAAAAAGTTACAACTAAAAATGAAATAACTGCAAACAATCCTATACCAAAATAGTTACTATCATATAATTTATTAAGGAAATCCATATTCCCTACACCACCTTTTATTCTATTAATAAGTCTAACATATATATATTCTAAAATCAAGAAAAAAATGCAAAAAAACTTTTTTACATTTAATTTACAAAAAGATATTTATAATTTTAAACTAATTTGCGATTACGAGTTAGTTCTTCTTTTAATTCTTCGGAAACACTTTCTCCTTTTAAAAGATTAGCTATTTCACTATCTTTATCTATTATTTTTTTATTTTGTCTTATCAGGCTTATAGCTTGTAATAATTTTAATTTTTTTTGTAAGTCATTACGATATTTAGTAGCATTATCTAAAATATTGATAGGTCCTGTATTGATACCAATAGTTAAATCTTCTTCTGATGCTTGTAATTTGGCTAGTTTTTCTTTTCCAAGGGATAATTGTTCTTCAAGATATACTATTTGTTCTTCGGTAGCAACTTTTTCTTTTTTATCTTTAAAATATTTAAAAAAATCTTTTATATCTGTTGCTATAATAAGCTGTATAAATAGAATGAGCATTGTTGATGCTAAGAGTGAATACTTTGTTATTGATACTGTTTCTATTAACGAATTTGTTATTAAGTTAGCCGCTATAAGCTCTGGTCCTACCAAAATAAATGCTCCTACTGCAAAAATCATGGTTTCAAAAACTGCAAGACTTGCAATTTGCCAACGTCGGTGTTTTTTGCTAGTAATTTTTTTTAGGTGTTCTAAATCTTTATTTAATAACTTGGTTTAATACCTCTATATAATTCTCAAGGTTTAACTCTGTTTCTAAAGTGCTTCGATATTTTGCTTCTCGTAGGTGTTTATCAGATAACAGCATTGCCATAAGTTACTAAATATTCTTTGTTCATAAAAATCCTCCTTTTTTAGTGTATTTTAGCACTTTTAAATAACATAAGCAACATATTTTTTAAAGAAAAAAAGCATCTTAAGATACTTTAAGCTTTTATGATAGATTCTAGAGCTAGAGTTATCATATTATTTAGTTTGGTTTCACGGTCACTTGGGGACATCACTATTTTAGAAAATTTAGAGTCTACAACAGTCATAATAGTAGTTGCCTCACAGCCAAGAGTATTGGCAACATGAGTAAGGCCAAAAGCTTCCATTTCTTCACTTAATATTTCATAAGAAGCAGGAATTCTAGCTAATACTCTTTCATAATCTATGTATGGTCCAAATACATCCATAGTAGTAGTCATACCATATAAAACTTTTAAATTTAATTCATCCGCGGTATTTAGAATTACTTTATTAAGAGCAGAACTTGCCTCAACCACATTACCAATATAATTATTATAAGTATAAGCAAAGTTAGACTCAGAAAAAATACTTTTAGTAAGAACTAAATCACCTACCTCGGCTTTAAGACTTACAGCACCACAGGTACCTATGCGAATAATTCTTTTAACATTAAAATAATGAATAAGTTCAAATACATAAATACTGGCACTTGGCATACCCATCCCATGGGCCATAACTGTGACTAATTTATTCTTATAATAGCCAGTATATCCAAACATATTCCGAATACTAGTAACTAACCGTGCATTAGTTAAAAAATTCTCAGCAATGTATTTGGCTCTTAGAGGATCCCCAGGCATGATAACAATTGGAGCTTCACTTATAAACATTTTCTACACCTCTTTATTACTTGTTAATTCTTCTTCAATTCTGATTAAACGATTATATTTAGCTATTCTCTCTCCTCTTGACATAGATCCGGTTTTGATATATGGAATAGCGAGACCTACACCAAAATCGGCAATAAAAGTATCTTCTGTATCAGCGCTTCTATGAGAAATAATCATTTGATAGTTATGACGTCTAGCGTATAAAATAGTTTTAATCATTTCGGTTACTGTACCGATTTGGTTAGCCTTTAATAAGATAGCATTACCAGCATGATGATTTACACCTTCTTCTAGACGACGCATATTAGTCACAAAATAATCATCTCCTACTAACATAACTTTTTCACCAATTAATTTGGTTAGAATAGCTAAAGATTCAAAGTCATCCTCATAGAATGGATCTTCAATGCTGATGATAGGATACATATTAACTAAAGTTACATAGTATTTTATTAATTCATCGTTAGTTAAGTTATTGTTATCAATGTGATATCTTTTAGTATCTTTGTTATATAATTCATTAGCTGCGATATCTAAGGCAATAAATACATCACGACCTGGAGTATAACCTGATTCTCTAATTGCTTGCATAATTAAATCTAGAGCTAAAGTATTATACTCTAAATCAGGAGCAAATCCTCCTTCATCACCTACTGCAGTATTTAGTTTTTGACTCTTTAAAATACCCTTTAAAGTATGGAATATCTCGCTAGATACGCGAATACGTTCTTTAATGCCCTTTACAACCGGAACAATCATAAACTCTTGAATATCTAGACTATTATCGGCATGACATCCTCCATTAATAATGTTTACCATAGGAATAGGACTGCTTACTTTACCACTTGATAAATAATAATATAATTCTTTACCTTCTAGCTTAGCCGCGGCTTTGATACAAGCTAAAGATACTGCTAAGGTAGCATTAGCCCCTAATTTACTTTTATTAGATGTACCATCAAGACTTATTAGAAGTTTATCAATGGAAATTTGCTCTAAATCATGACCAACTAAGTTATCTTTTATTATAGTGTTAATATTATTAAAACACCTTTACCATGAAATCGTGTAGTATCATTATCACGAAGTTCTAAAGCTTCATGAGTGCCAGTTGAGGCCCCACTTGGAACTTCGGCTCTAGTTATAATACCATTATCTAGGTATAGTTCCGCTTCCACAGTAGGATTACCTCGACTATCTAAAATTTCTCTTCCTTTTATATTTATAATTTTGACCACTACTAGCACTCCTATCTAATACTTTCTATTCTGTTTATTAGTATATCAAAAAATGGGTGGTATTATCAATATTTTTTTGGTGATTTATTTTTCTTATAAATATTTAGATGTATTTTGCTTTTAACTAGACTAATTAAAATATATTTGTTACAATTAAGGTAAGGTGATATGTTTTGGATTATGTAACTTATAAAGAAATTGATATTAATACTATTAATAATAATTTAAGCGTTATTAAGAATAGATATAGTTTTAAATATTATATATTAGATGTTAGTAATAACGCTTTTGGTCATGGGATATCTATAGTAAAAAATATTGCCATAGATTATTTATATACTAATAATTTAAACGATATATTTTTGATACGCAAATATAATAACGATATTCCAATTATTCTAGATAGTTTAATTAATCCAGAACAAATATTAGATGCAATTAACAATAATGTTATTTTAGTAGTAAATGATATTCATACTTTAGAAAAAATAAGTGAAGAAAAGCTTTTTGCCTCCCTAAATGTTATTTTGAATATAGATAATAATGGTTTTTTGGGGTTTAAAAACAAAAAAGATATAAGAAATGCTGTGGAAATATTTAAGACACATACTAAATTAAAGATTTTAGGAATTAAAGCTCAAATTAGAGAAAATGATTTTCATGATTTTTTGTATATAATTAATGATTTATTAAGACTTGATTTAGGAATGTTTATTTTGAATAATGAAAGTGATAAAAGAAAAATAAAATATTCAAATGCGATTAAACTTGACAATTCTATTTATGGTATTAATCATTATATCAAAGGAAAGTTTTTGAGTAAAAAAGATGATAGTTTTAAGGAAGCTATGGGCATCTATACTAAAGTTGTTAGTATAAAGAAGGATGTGCACAAAAAAGAAAGAGAATTTGTAATAATTCCCGTAGGATATTTAAATGGAATGTTAAAAGAGATTAAAAAAGTATTTATTAAAGATAAGTTTTATGTTGTTATGGAGATACGTGATTTATATAGTATAGTTATTGGAGAAACAGGTATTAACATAGGTGATTTAGTAGAGATTATAGGACTTAATAATCCACTTGAAAATTATATTAAAAATAACACTTTGAGTTATTTTAACTGCTTTAATATGATTAGTGAAAATGAAAGTAATTATATAGGTAATTAATATCTAGATTGAGGGTAAATATGAGGCAAGATATATTTATTTTAATGGATGATTCAGGAAAATTAAATAAAAATGAATATTCTTGTGTTTTTGGTGAGTTATTTTTTTATTCTTCAAAAGATTATATGAATTTTATTAATAAATATAAGAGTATTATAAGAGTATTATAAGAGAAATAAAATGTAAATATTGTAAGCAAACGCTAGGTAATTGTAATGTATTGAAAAAAGGAAGTGATATGAATGAAAGAATTTAATGTTTATATTGATGAGTCAGGTGATGAAGGAATAAAAAAAGGCTCTAAATATTTTATTCTTACAGCTATTATTGTTGAAAAAGAAAAAGACTTAGAAATAGCTAAATCAGTAGATACAGTTAAAGAAAATTTAGAAATGAATATTAAACATCAATTACATTGGAAATTATTAAAAGGTTTGCCTAATAAAAATATGATTATGGAAATAGTTAGCACACTTGACTTAACAATAATAAATGTTATAGTAGATACTAAGAGTATAAAATTTATTCCATCTAATAATATTTATAATCATTTTAGTGGATATTTATATGAAAGAATATGTTGGTTTGTGAATGAAAATAATGGCGTTGCAAACATTAATATAAGTTCAAGAGGCAATTTATCAAAAGATAGTTTGAGTAATTACTTAAATCAAAAAAATCATAAAAAGTTTAATATAGATGTTTCTAAAATCAAAACAATAAAAATAATCCCTAACGAAAGAAAGAGATTATTACAATTAGCAGATTGCTGTTGCAGTGCTTTATTTCAAGCCCTTAAATATAACAATGAAACGCACTATAAATACGTACTTAAGAAGGAAAATAAGATATACTGTAAAAATAATAATTTATTAAGTTATGGTTTAAAATTAGTACCTAGCGAAAGTGATGCTCCAGAACTTAAAAGTTTAATAATATTTGTTACAAATAAAAATAGTGAGTTTTCCCCTGCCTGAAGGAACCCACAGGGCAAGCCTGCTGGTATATATTAAATATACCCTTCAGCAATTCAGCGAACTACTCACTCACTAGACTTATAGTACTATAAATAATACTATTTGTCAATTATAGTATATTCGAAAATTGAACTATTTATACAACAAAAAGTTAAAAATTGGTATATATATTATGAAAATGAAGCAGATAGATATATTAAATTTATAAAAAAATGTATTGAAAATGAAAAATAAAAAGAACCAGTGCTGTAACACTAACTCAAGGATACGTAAATAAATTTAAATCTCACTACAGACAAAACTTTTTACGTATCCTAATTATATCTAACAAAAAATATAAAGATATTTTGAAGAGACACACGATTAATCTTCAGGGAAATTCAAAAGTCCAAAAGTAGTAAAGAATATTACCTTTACCAAAAAACTTGTAGATGACTTAAAAGCAATGCAAAAAGAGGCTAAAAAATATTCTGACTATTCTGATGATTGATTTGTATTTGGAAATTCCTTTCCTTTTAAAGAGAGCATTATTCAAAAGAAAAAAACAAATATTGTAAATTAGCCAATGTCAAGCAAATCAGAGTTCACTATTTTAGACATAGCTGTGCTAGACTTTTAATTAATCAAGGTGCTAGTGTAGCTTTGGTTAGTAAATAATTAGGCCATAGTAATATAAATATCACACTAAATACTTATAAACATATGTTTAAAAGTGAACTCAATAATATAACAGATTTATTAAACAATTTATAAAAAGTGTGTTTAAAATAATTTAAGTATGAAAAAAGCCCTAAAATAGGGCGATAAATTCAAAAATGGTGGCTCGCGAGAGATTCGAACTCTCGACCCTTTGATTAAAAGTCAAATGCTCTACCGACTGAGCTAGCGAACCAAGAATGGCTGCCTCGGCTGGACTCGAACCAGCGGAATGTCAGAGTCAAAGTCTGATGCCTTACCACTTGGCTACGAGGCAATAATTAAGTGGTGGAGAGACATGGATTTGAACCATGGAACCCGAAGGAACAGATTTACAGTCTGCCGCGTTTGACCACTTCGCTATCTCCCCATAAGAAAATGGTGCCGACAGAGGGAGTCGAACCCCCAACCTACTGATTACAAGTCAGTTGCGCTGCCAGTTACGCTATGTCGGCAAAAATAAAAAATGGTGGGCGCTATAGGACTCGAACCTATGACCCCCTGCTTGTAAGGCAGGTGCTCTAACCAACTGAGCTAAGCGCCCAAATATCCGCTTGACGTAATTTAATATATCATTAATAAGCGGAGATGTCAATTGTTTTTCTTTTCTTTTTTTTAATTTTTATTATGTTTTTTAGTTATTTAAGTTTTTGGCATATTCTTTTATTTATAATACTTTGAACATAATCTTGATATCTAAACATTAACTCTTCTTCATTTTGACATTTAATTCCTATATTTTTTATAATTGCTTCAAGATTTTGATTTAAAATACTTCCGTAAATAGCTTTACCTTTAGGAGGCATTTCACCACAAGTATTGCAAACTGTACCATTTATATCTATGCCAATTGTTGAAACAATCATAACTTTGCCAATTGAAGTATAATCCTCAGAATAAAAAATAGGATAAAAATCCGGACTATATTTCTCGGCATTAAGTGTAATAGCTTTGCCAGCATTTATTAATTTATCATAACCTCTAAAACCATTAAAATATTTTGAGGAACGTAATTTGTTTATATTTTCCATATAAGTACGGAAAGTTTCCGGATTTTGTTCTTTTATTCTAGACATTTCCATATCATGATATTCATCTTTTGATAAGTCAATATTTATATAACGTTTTAAAAAGATTCCAGTAAACAGTTGACACAATACCAAATAACTATTTAATCTATTTAATTCTTTTTCTATTTCACTAGTATATAAAGTGCCATTGGTTGGAATGGTTACACATTCTAAAATCACTCTTTTTTTAATAATAATATCTATTACTTTTTTTAAAATTGTAGGTTTAGAAAAAACTTCTCCACCATTTAACTGTAAATGCTGGATTACCATACCAGGTTTAAATATTAAATCTAAGACATCATCTTTAATATCTTCATTTACAGAATCTCCACGCATACAATGAGCACAATTTAAATTACAATTTCTTGTTACCATTAAATTTAAATTTATTATTTCTAACATAATAATCACTTCTTTTTTAGGAATATTATTCTAATTATTATTCTTTAATTTGTCAATTAGTTTTTATTTAATTAATTCTTTAATAGTATTGATAATGACAATTTTTCCATAACTATATGTTACTCCTCCTTGTTGATAGGCAATATATGGGGGTCTTATTGGTCCATCACAAGAAAGTTCAATACTTGATCCTTGGGTAAATGCACCGCTAGCCATTATAACTTCATCATTATATCCTGGCATAGGTGATGGTATAGGAAGACTATTAGAATCAATTGGAGAATATTTGCCAATACCTTGAACATATTTAATTAACTTGTCTTTATCATTAAAAATAATATTCTCCACAATATCTACTCTGGTTTCATTGTATAATGGTTCAACTTGAAAGCCTAATTTTTCCATTAGAAAGCTTGTTAAAACTGCAATTTTTAGACTAGAAGCGACTACAGATGGAGCAAAATAAAGCCCTTGCAAAATACTTTTATTAGCACCTAAGCTTGGTCCAACAGCAATCCCCTCGCCTGGTAAATTTAATCTTTCAGCACAAAGATTGATAAGCTCTTTTTTTCCTACTATATAAGCACCATTGGAAGCAATAGATCCCCCTAAATTTTTAATTAGAGATCCTACGATAATATCGGCGCCTACTTCGAGTGGAGAAGTTTTTTCAACAAATTCACAATAACAATTATCAATCATAATTATAACATCTTTATCAATTTCTCTAATTTTAGTAATAACTTCTTTAATTTTATTAATACTGATACTTTTACGAGTAGAATAACCTTTACTTCTCTGAATTTCTATCAATTTAATTTTATGCTCTTTTAGTTTTGTTAAAATAGCTGGAATATCAAAATCATTATCTTTTAAATCTATTTGCTCATAATTAATATTAAAACTTTTTAAAGAACTAGGATTGTTAACAATTCCAATTACTTCATGTAAAGTATCATAAGGAAGTCCACTAATAGATAAAAAAGTATCTCCTGGCCTTAACAATGCAAAAAGAGTGGTTGATAAAGCATGAGAACCACTGATAAATTGGTTACGAACAAGTGCGCTCTCACCTTTTAAAACTCGAGCAAAAACTCGTTCAATTGCATCTCTTCCATAATCATTATAACCATAACCGGTTGTCATATTAAAATGACTTTCATTAATATTTTCTTCATGAAAAGCATCAAGAACTAAATTACTAAAATATAATTCATTGGCTTCTATCTCTTTAAAAATAGCTTCACATTTAACTTCAGCTTCATTAACTAACTTTGCGATATTCATTTGGATCTCCTTTTTCTAAACAAATATTTTTTACAATATCATAAAAGTAAGGAAGAATACTAGATGTACTTCTTACTTCATCTAAATAATTATTAAGAGTAGTATAATCGGGATCAAATATATTTGCAACAAATCTTTGATGTTTTAGAAAAAAAGTTTGATAATTTAATAGTTCTTCGTATTGTTTAGAAGTAATAGATGCAGGGATATAACATATTACTAAATCATCAACAGATCTTAAAAAGATATGACCTAGAGATACTAAATCATATTCGTCAGTTATAGTAATATTATTATCTTTAGCAAATTTTTTTAGCATTTCAATATGATTAAGCTCAGTGTTTTCCTCTTCAAATGGCGAGATATTTAAAACTTGTTCGTTAGGTATCACAACTGCGGTACG
>CAOVIS010000032.1:0-668 GCA_948543905.1 uncultured Bacilli bacterium | reverse complement strand
ATGACATCCTATTTTAAACATCAAAATTCACCTCAAATTCATCATCTATATAATTACTACTTGGTTCACTTTCTAAATATTGTTTTTTTAAAACTTCAAAAAAATAATCTACTTTGGTAAGAGTGTAACCTTCAGGAACTTTATAAATATAAATTTCTTTAACATCACTCCAAAGAAAAGCTTCAAAGGTCTCAAAGCTTTTAAATTTATCATATAAGCCTAAGATATAGTCATATTGTTTAGTAGTTATGGGTAAGTGAATGGAAATAGTTAGAGTATCCCCAAATGTTTTTACTAAGGTATGACCAAGACTAGGAATATCATTATCACAATTTTTAGAAGTAATAGGTATATTATATAATTCATAAAAGCTTGCAGCTAACTTATGATGAGAGATATTTTCCCCTTCTTCAAAATATGGTGGGACATTTAAGATATCATCATTTGGTATTATAGTTACACTAGTTAACATTTTAAACCTCCATCAACCCGAATAACACTATCAACGACATAGCTTGCTTCATTACTTGCTAAAAAGAAGACAACTCTCGCTATTTCTTCAGGTTCAGCAAATCTTCCTAATAAAATTTTTTTACATTCTTCTAATTCATATTCAACATCTAAATTTTTAGTCATATCTGTTTTAATCCAACCAGGAGCAACACAGT
>CAOVIS010000031.1:494-9952 GCA_948543905.1 uncultured Bacilli bacterium | reverse complement strand
TGTAGCTAAAAAATATTTAAAAGAAGGAGTAGAAAGTATAGAGTTTGCTTTGGAACAAGCATCATATATAGTTGCAGAAAATATTAGTGATAATGCAAATTTTCGAAAATATATTAGAAATAATATGGGAAAATTTGGAATTTTAAAAAGTGTAAAAAAGAAAAAATGTGAAGATTCGGCTAAAACTTATGAGATGTATTATGATTATAATGAACCCATAAAATATATTAAATCACATAGAATATTGGCAATCAACAGAGGGGAAAAAGAAGGAATTTTAAGTGTTAGTATCGAGATTGACGATAGTTATATAGAAGAGTATTTAAGAAGAAAATTAATTCATAAAAATAATGAAGCTTCAAAATATTTGGAATTAAGTATTAAGGATGCTTTAAAAAGGCTCATACTTCCTAGTGTAGAGAGAGAAATAAGAGCTTATTTAACTGATTCTGCTAGTGATTCGGCAATTAAGATTTTTAGTGATAATTTATATAATTTATTAATGCAACCACCGATGAAGAGTAAAACTGTAATGGGGTTTGATCCGGCATTTAGAACTGGTTGTAAACTTGCTGTAATTTCACCTTCTTTAGAAGTGGAACATATTGATGTTGTTTATCCGCATGCTCCAATTAATAAGTATGAGGAAGCTAAAAAGAAAATATTAGATTTAATTGCTAAATATAATATAGATGTAATTGCTATTGGCAATGGGACGGCATCAAGAGAAAGTGAAGAGTTTATTGCAAATACTATTAAAGAGGCGAAAAGAAAGGTTTCTTATATAATTGTTAATGAGGCAGGTGCCAGTGTTTATTCAGCAAGTTCATTAGCACAAAAAGAATTTCCTGATTTACATGTAGAACAAAGAAGTGCTGTGTCAATTGGAAGAAGGCTCATTGATCCATTAAGTGAGCTTGTAAAAATAGAACCTAGGAGTATAGGTGTAGGAATGTATCAGCATGATATTCAAGGTAAAAAACTTGATGAAGAGCTTAATTTTGTTGTATCAACTGCAGTTAATAGTGTAGGGGTAAATGTAAATACTGTTTCTAGAGAGCTTCTTAGTTATATATCTGGTATGAATAAAAAAATGATTGATAAGTTATTTGATTACAAAGTAAAAGTAGGTAAAATATTATCAAGGAGTGAACTTCTTAAAGTATTAAGTCCCAAAGTTTATGAGCAAGCGATTGGATTTATGCGCATACCTGATGCTAAGGAAATACTTGATAAAACAGCAATTCATCCTGAGAGTTATGAAGTTGCTAAAAAGATTATGGCAAAGTTTAATATTTTAGAAGAAGATATTGGGACTAAGAAAGTGGAGAATATTTTACAAAATGTTAATACAAATAGTTTAGCTAAAGAAGTTAATAGTGATATTTATACGGTAGAAGATATTATTAAGTCACTTATAACTCCAAGTAGAGATCCTAGAGATGATATAGAATCACCAAGGCTTAAAAGTGATATTTTGACAATAGAAGATTTAAAAATTGGTATGGCGTTAGAAGGTGTAGTTCGTAATGTTATTGATTTTGGAGCATTTGTCGATATTGGCCTTAAAAATGATGGCTTGATACACATTTCGGAGATGAGTGATAATTATATTAAACATCCAAGTGATATTCTTAGTGTAGGAGATATTATTACGTGTTATGTATTAGATATTAATAAAGAAAAAAATAAGGTTGCTCTTACTTTAAAAAAGAAATAGTTTTGGTTTAAAAAAAATAAAAGAGTAAATTAAATAATAAAAGTATAAAAAAGTCTTGCATTAAATTAAAAATTTTGATAGGATATTTATAGTAAAGGAGGATATGAGACATGGAAAAGAAAAATACTGTATTGTTAACTGTTATTGCTGTAGCAACTTTATTAGTTGCAGTTGTAGGAGCTACTTTTGCATATTTTACGGCTGCTAATGGTACTAATGGTAATGCTGCTGGTAATGTAAATGTAAATACTGCTACTGAGGGTGCAAGTTTATTGTTAAATGTTAATAAAGTTACTGGATCAAATAATATTTTCTATCCTGGAACAAAGAACTTTGTAGGAGCAACTGCTTATGCATCTTTTAAAGATAATAATGCGCCAGCAGACGGTAAGAATTATACTATTTCTTATACTTTAACTGGTACAGTTACATTAGCTGAAGCGTTTGAATCAAATGTTGAGTGGGCTTTATATGAAACTACTGATGATTTAAGTTCTGGTTTAATCACTTGTGGAGCAATTACACAATATACACCAGAAGGTGGAACTGCAGTTGAAGGTTCTAAAACTCAAAGTTGTAGTTTAGCTGCTTCTTTAACTGGTGATGCAAATGCTAGTAAAAAAGTTAAATCAGGAACAATTGCTGGTGGTACTTTAACTGCTAACATAAGCCATAGTGGAACTGTTACTACTAATGGTGCAGCTGATGGTTCTAAGAAATATTACTATTTAGTTGTTGAACTTCCAGAAACTGGTGCTGATCAAAGTGCTGATGCAACCGGTAAAACTATTACTATAGCAATTGATAAAATTGAACAAACTGGTTCAGCTGTTGCAAGTTAATAAAAAGTGTGTTTAAAAATAACACTTTTTTTTTGAAATAATTTTGGAAATGGCCTTGAAATATGCTAATTTTTTTGATACTATTATAGTAGTATATGGAGGCGTTATTATGAATATTCATGCCAAAGAAAAATTATTAATTATTGGTGTTATTGCTTGTACACTTACAGTTGGATTAGGATTTTCTTTTGCTTATTTTCTTAATTCAGTTGGAGTTAAAGGGGATGGAGCAACAACTAATTTAAAAACTGTTAGTATGAGCCATGTTGTTTATGATGCTGGTGAGAGTGCACTTGTCATGGAAAATGCTTTTCCTAGTGACAGTAGTTCGAAAGGTTTTAAGGTAACTGCTACTAACGCAAATGGAGATGTTATAAGTACAGAAGTGACCTATGCAATTAAATTTAATATAACTAAAAACGATTTTGTAAAGTGTAGTGATGCTAATTATGATGCTTTAGCTAATGATTGTGAAAAGAATGCTCAAGAGTTAACTTATAAATTAAAAGATGGTAGTGGTAGTGTTATTGCTAATGGAACAGGCGATTTAACTGGAGTTACTGGTGATGTTGTTATTGCAAAAGAAACAAAAACTATTACTAGTGAAACAGATTTTAATTATACTTTAGAAATAACTTTTAATGATACACTTCATGATCAAAACCATAATATGAGTGTTGAAGCAAGTGGTAAAGTTGTTGAATTTAATGGCAATATTGTAGTAGAATTTGCTGAGTGATTAAGTGTTAGGTTAAACACTTTTTTTGTTTGGAATTTATTTAATTTTTGTGAAAATTATTAGATTTTAATGTTTTGTTATTGAAAGTATTTAGAGATTATGATATACTTTTTTATAGTAAGGAGTTTGGATACTATGGAAGAGAACAATTTGCAAGAACAATATGCTTTATTAGAAAAGGAAAGAAACGAAGATAAAAAGAAAACAATTATAATTATTATTTTGTGTATTTTAATTATTTTCGTAACATTATTGGGATTATTTTTTGCTTATTCTAATAATGATAAAGTCTGTACTTTGAACTGTGATACTGATGGTGATGGTAAAATTGATACTAATATTGATATTGACGGTGATGGTAAATGCGATATTAATTGTAAAGTTAAGGGTCAAGATGGAAAAGATTATTTAATTAATGCTGATTATAATGGAGATAAAAAAGCACATTTTAATTTAGATACTGATGGTGATGGTATTCCTGATACAAATTTAATTAATAAGGATATTAATGGTGATGGTAAATGTGATTTTAACTGTGATACTGATGGTGATGGTAGACCTGATACAAATTTAGATTTTGATAATACTAATACATGTAGTTTAAATTGTGATACTAATGGTGATGGTAAATGTGATTTAAATTGCGATACTGACGGTGATGGCAAATGTGATATAAATTGTGATACTACTGGTAATGGTATTTGTGATGTAAATTGTGATACCAATAATGATGGTAAATGTGATAAAAACTGTGATGATAACAATGATGGTGTTTGTGATAGAAACTGCGATGTTGATGATAACACATGTAAATTTAATTGCGATACTAATAATGATGGTAAGTGTGATAAAAACTGTGATACCAATGGTGATGGCGTTTGTGATAAAAACTGTGATACCAATGGTGATGGCGTTTGTGATAAAAACTGTGACACTAATGATGATAACATTTGTGATAAGAATTGTGACACTAACGGCGATGGTATTTGTGATGTAAATTGTTATGATAATGATAATACTTGTATTAAAAATTGTAATGTTTTAGCTACTAATGCAAATTTAAAATCTCTTATTATTGAAAATTATATTTTAAGTCCAAACTTTAATCCAAATGTGACTGATTATTCAATTACAATAGGAAATAATATAAATAGTGTTAATATTAAGGCTGTTGCGGAGGATGAAAATGCAAAAGTTACTGGGCCTGGTACGATTCAGGTTGGTACAGGAACAACAAGAGTATCAATTGTAGTAGTTGCTCAAGATGGTAGTACAAAAACTTATAATGTAACCATTAATAAAAAAGCTAGTTCTTCAACTATTACTAATGGGGAAGGCAGTTTTGAGATTAATACTTCAGGTGATGGTGGATCTTTATTAGTTAGTTATGTAAGTGATCTAAAAGTTAATAATATTTTCTTAAATCAAGATAATAAAGATTGGGAAGGTACTCAAAGTTTTACTCTTAAAAATAATTCTAAGTCAACAATTGTTTATAATATTAATTTAGTTGATGTTGTTAATACATTTACAACTGATAATATGCAATATTCTTTAGTAAAGGATGGTAGAACAATAACTAATTATAGTCCAGTATTAAAAAGTAATGGTACTATAATGAAAAATGTGACCATAGCTCCTGGAGAAACTGCGAATTTTGAATTAAGATATAGATTAGTTAATTTACCTGTTACACAAGAAGATGATATGGGTAAGACTTACAGTTCTAAAACTTCTATTGAAATACAATCTGTAAACTAGATATCAATAGTGACCAGAAATTGGTCACTTTTTTTCTTTTAAAAAATGGTAATATGACTTGTATTTTTTAAAGTTATTAGATATAATATTTTATAGAATAGGAGGGGCTTTTTTGAAAAAAAGAGATTTTTCATTGAATAATATTTTTAAAGTTGTTGGTAAGATTTTTTCTTGGTCCCTTTTTGTAATTCTAATGATTGCAGCAATTTTTTTGTTATATTATTTTGTTGCAACTAAAATATATGCAGCTAAAGGTAAAGGCTATGAGCCAAAGTTATCGATTTATACGATTGTAAGTCCTTCTATGACACCAACAATTAAAGTATATGATGCGATTATAAATGTAAGAATAGATAAGCCGGAAGATATAAAAAAGGGTGATGTTATAACTTTTATTTCTACTAGCTTGTTAACTCCTGGAACTACCATAACACATAGAGTAGTGGGTATTACGGAGGATAGTGATGGTAATGTTTGTTATCAAACTAAAGGAGATTATAATTCAGTTGCCGATCAATCCTGTGCTAAATTTAGTAATGTTATTGGCAAGGTTGTATTTAGGATACCTCAACTTGGTCGCATTCAATTCTTTTTGGCTTCTAAAGCAGGATGGTTAGTTTGTATATTAGTTCCAGCTTTAGTTATAATATGTCGTGATATTCTAAGAATTATGAAGCTATCTGGAATTAAGAATACTGTAAGCAAACTTGAAGATAGAAATAAAAAAGATTCAAAGAAAATTAAGTTGGAAAATGAAAGAAAACAAGAACTTAAAAGAAAGTTATTATTGAAAGATAATAAAACTAGGTATTATGAAGAGCCTCAAATTCGAATAATTGAGAAAAAAAGGAATAATGAGCGAAAATAAAAAAACTAATTAACTAGTTTTTTTTGTTAAAAATTTTAGCTAGAGTACCATTTTGAAGAAGTTTATGGTAGGCTTTCGAATTTATAAGTAAATCAAATTCCCCAATTGATTCATATAGTTTTGGTTTAAATCCTAATTTAAATTCGTTTAATCCTTTATAATGATTTTGAGTTGCAAAATCACCTGTTATACCATTTAAGTCTAAAAATTTATAGTTAGGTTTATAATAATTAATTAATTCTTGATGTAGAAAGTAATTGGCATTAAATTTTCGATAATGCATATTTATACCACTTGCAACAATACTTGCTGTGTCAAGGTATTTTATAATAAAAGCTCCAGCTAAGTAAGTTTCTTTGCCTTCTCGCAGTCCTAGGGATGCTATTTCAATATCATTTTTATAAGCTAGAAGTTTTTTATCTGATTCCATTTTTTTATTAATATTGGAATTTTGAGAATTTTTTATAATTTCTTCTGATAATTTATTGTTTATTTCTAATTCTTTATCGTATAATTTTTTACTATTTGAAAGATATAATTTATAGTCAATTTTTACTAAAAATAAATCGCAAGAAAAGTCTTTGGAAAAAATGTTATAATAATTTTTATAATAGAATTCGTTTATAGGTTTTTTCTTTTTAACAAAGTCATATAGTATCTCTAGACCAGAACGATCTTTTTTTAAGAGTACTAGTCCTTTATTAGTAGCTCTTACTATTTTATTACGATGATTTTTAGTAATGTTTTTAATATTATAATCCTTAATGTCTAAAATTGCTGAAAATCTGGGAATTATAGATTCAAAATATAAATTATCTTTTAACTTGTTGTATCCTAATTCTTTTAAGTAGTCGCGAATTATTAGGTTTTTATTATAATTTGTTTCTTTAGTGTTATTGTTTATTTCGCCAGTAAAGATTGGGGGATTTATTTTTATAAAGACTAATTTTTTAGCGTAGAAATCTTTTATTTTTTCTGTGAATATTTTTAAAATATCGTAATTAAAATAGTCTAGTAAGAAGCCACTAGGAGAATAGCCATATTTTAATGATATACTTATTTTTTTGATTAAAATTAAAGCAGCGGCTATAATATTACCTGTATTATCGATAAGTCCTAATAAGTCATAATCATAACCATTTTCGGCCATAAATAAGGCATATTTTGAGGTTTGCCTAAAACTTGTAAGTTGATGATTTTTACTAAAATTATCAAATTCATTAATTGTTAGTTCTTTTATAATCATAACATTTTTCCCCCTTTATGTTTGCTATTATAACATATTAAGAAAAAAAAGTCTATAAGTAGTCTTAACTATGCTTGACTACGTTGAAAAATTTAGTATAATAATAATAGGAGGATGTATATGAAAAGTTGGAAGGGATTTTTAAATATATTAAATTGGGAGTTAAAAAACATTTTTATAGCTAATATTGTAATTGATATTTTATTTTTAATATTTGGAATATTTGCTTATATTAATCCAGTGATGACGCAAAAGAGTGTTGCTATAGTATTGGGGATATATTTTTTGTTATTTGGTTTGTTTAATGTTTATGAATTTGTTATGCGGAATAATTTTAACTTGTTTAAAGGAAGACTAGTGTTGGGATTATTAGACATAGGTATAGGTATATTTGCTTTCTTTTGTCCTTTGAAAATTGTTAAAATGTTAACGATATTATTAGGGATTTATTTAATTAGTGGAGCAGTTTTTATATTCTTTGATGCTTTATGTCTTAAAAAGCATAAATATGATGGATGGCTCATAGTATTAGTTATTAGTGTTATACTGTTGATATTCGGAGTATTTAATGTTATTAATCCTTTAGCAGCGTCTGTTGATATGGTAGAGATAGTTAGTATTTTTGTAATTTTAACTAGTATATTAGAAGTTACTTATCATTTGATGATGTTTGGAAAATATAAGGAATTGAAGAAATTATTTAAAGACTAGGAGACTAGTTTTAAAATTTTATGATAATTAGCACTTAATATTGACAAGTGCTAATTAGAGTGCTATAATTAAATCATGAAAGGAAATGGTGAATAATGTTACCAAGAAAAATGTTTTTAGATGATATGTTTGATAATTTTTTAGAAAGTGAGACTTCAAAAATGAAGTGCGATATCTACGAGGCTGAGGGATCTTATAATTTAGAGCTTGATATGCCAGGATTTAATAAAAATGATATTAATATAGAGTATAATAAAGGAAATTTAGTGATAACTGCTGAGAAGAAAGATGAGCATGAAGAAAAAGACAATAAAAAATATATTAGAAGAGAAAGATTTTATGGAAAATTATCTCGTTCATTTTATTTAGGAGATATTGAAGAAGAAGCTATAAAAGCAGAATTTAAGGATGGTACTTTAAAAGTTATTGCTCCTAAGAGAGTTGAAGAATCAACTAAAAAAGTTATCAATATAGATTAAGCATGAAAGTGCTTTTTTCTTTTGGTAATATGTTTGACAGACATGCAAAGTCTTGCTATAATTTATTTAAGAAGTGATGATTAGAGATATGTTAAAAAAAATTATAGTTATATCTTTAGTTTTGTTAGTAGTGGGATGTGGAAATTCTAAAGATAATCTCAGTGATATTAAGGATGAAGATGGTAGTAATGTTATAGATGCTGAATTAGAACTTGAAACAAAAGCTGCTTTATATAAAAGAATATTTATTGACTTTAGATATTATGATAAAGATTTTTTTGATAAATATGTAGATTCTCAAGGGGTTTATGCATGGCAAAATGTTAGAGGAGATATAAATAAGTTTGATGATGAATATGATAATTTAGAGAGTAATTATAAATCTTTTGATGGTGTTTATAAAAAATTTCATGATATAGATATGACTAATTGGAATAATAAAACACGGATGATAGAAGATACTAGTGTTAAAACTTATGAAGCTTTAAGGAAATTATATTATAAAGTGGAGTTAAATGAGGCTAGAGATATAAAGGTAGAGAAACTTCGAGAAGATATTTTTAAAGTTAATTTAGAAATGAATATAAATGATATTAAAAAAGAGTTTGATGTTATTTTTTATAAAGATAAAGTAATTGATATTAAGATTAAAGAAAGTGATGATAGTAAAACTGATATATTTGTATCTTTATATTCTAATTTTGATTTTATTAATAATAAATTAGATGGAAGATATATAGAGAAATCTAATGAGTATAATATGATGTCAGATATAGTCGCGGAGCTAAATTTTAGTAGTGAAGGATCTGTTACTTATAACGTATTTTCAATTAAAAATCGAGTTATAGCTAAAGATAATTTAAAGGGAAGATATGAAGTAGAGGATACTGATAAACCTCTTAAAAAAGTAACTATTGTGATGGATAGGAAAATAGATGAAGATGGGGAAGAGATTCTTTTAGATAAAGAGATAACTTGGTCATTTTATAAGAGTTATTCGGGTGTTAGAATATCTACTTGTTATTTTATGCATCAGGTTAATTAAAATATTTGGAGGAACATATAATTTTTTAGAGTAATTTATGATGGACA
>CAOVIS010000031.1:0-452 GCA_948543905.1 uncultured Bacilli bacterium | reverse complement strand
AAGACCATTAGGAGGTGGAAAAATTACTAATTATGAAATAATGTTCATTGTTAAGACAACGATGGAAGCTGAAAAGCAAAAAAAGACTATTGATATGATGAAGAAAATTATTACTGATGGTAAAGGAAAGATTGTTGAAGCAAAAGACATGGGCGAAAAGAAATTAGCATATCCAATTAAAAAAGAATTAAGTGGATATTACTATGTTTTAAAAGTGGAAGCTACTAGTGAAGTAGTAAGTGAATTTGATCGTCGTGCAAGACTTGATGAATCAATTTTAAGACATTTAATTATTAAATTAGATGAGGAGTAGAATATGAATAAAGTAATTTTAATAGGTAGATTATCACGTGATCCTGAGCTTAGGACAACACCATCTAATTTAAGTGTAGCAACTTTTTCAATTGCAGTCTCTCGACCTTTTATACCTCAAGGTGGGCAACCAGAGACAG
>CAOVIS010000030.1:6051-10025 GCA_948543905.1 uncultured Bacilli bacterium | reverse complement strand
ATTAATACTCGAAAAAAATAAATAGAGCCATACTTATGATATTCGTAAATTATAAAGGGAATCGTAAAAACAAGTGCAATAAATGGAAAAGCGATTAAAGCACTTTTGATAGATATTAAATAAGTCATATTGATTACTCCTTTTACCTAAGTATAGCATAAATAAAACTTTTTGTGTGTTACAATTTAGTAATATTAATCCTAAGAAAAACTAGCTTAAGCTAGTATTTAAATAATACTTTTTCAGATTTATATTCTTTGATAATATACCCAATAATTACAATTATATATATAATTGTCGAAATAAATAAGATAGCAATTTGAGAGTAATTAAATACTCCAACACATACATCATTTAAAATAAGATTAAATCCTAAAAATGGAACTAATATTAAAGCATTACTAGAAGAAATATTTATCATAAAAGCAATTAAACCAGGAAACATTGATAAGAATGTTAGAGGAGTTAATGCACTTTGAGCTTCTTTAAATGTTTTAGAAAGGCTTGCAATAGCTATACATAAACTACTAATAAATAAAGAATATAAAATAATAATAAATAATGTCATGATAATACTTTTAAAACCTAAAGAAATAGGTAAGGCTTCATAAATAGAAAACATATTATTAGCTATTTTAAAAGATATTAAAGCTAGAATTAAACTAAATATACCAGTTATTATGGATGAGGCAGAAACGCTTAGAAGTTTGCCTATTATAATATCACGACTTTTAATTGGGAAAGTGAGTAAAGTCTCTAGTGTTCCCCTTTCTTTTTCACCAGCGGTGGCATCAGTTGCAGGATAAGTTGCAGATACAGTAATGGCCATAATAATGAATAAAAAGGCATAAGTTACAATATAATTAGCAAAAAAACTTTCCTGAGCTACATCTTGTTCTCTAATTTCAATGATATTTAAAATAGATTCGGCAGAAATATTTTTAGATTCTAAGCTTTCTGTTTGCAATACGATTTTATAGGCTTCTAAATAGGATTCAGCTAAATTTGAAGCATAACCACCGGATTCACTACTTAAATTATAATTTAAAGTATAAACATTATCTTCTTTTGTAATATAAAGATATATTTCATCATCATTTAAAGATTTAGTAAGATTTTCTGCAGAATCAATTGTTGCTTCGATTCCTAAATTATTTAAAATGTTCTTTTCAATATTATTTAGTTCATAAGCAAAGCCTATTTTATTATAATTTGTGCCATCATTAGTCATTTGGGACTCAAATAAGGCTGACATTCCAAGAATAATTAAAGGTGTCATTATAGGAATTATAAACATCATAGCAAGAGATTTTTTATCGCGAAAAACTTCGCGCATTTCTTTTTTTAAGATACAAAAGATTTTATTCATGATTTATACCTCCAATTAAAGTAAAGAAAGCATCACGAAGATTAGTAGTCTCGGTATATTCTTTAATACTTGTAGGAGTACCTTCTTTAATAATTTTGCCTTTATTAATCATAATTACATAATCACAGATGTTTTCGGCTTCTTCCATATAGTGAGTAGAATATAAAATAATTTTCCCAGCATCTCGTTCCTTTTTCATAAAATCTAAAATAATTTGACTAGAAATAATGTCTAAGCCACTTGTAGCTTCATCCAAAATGTAATATTTAGGATCATGAATTAGGCAACGAGCAATATTTACTCTTTGCGTTTGACCAGTAGATAAATTGGCAATACGATTATATAAAAATGATTCTAAATCTAGTGATTTAGCAATTTCGGTAATGCGATTTTTTATCTTATTTTTAGGATAATCATAGTACTCTAAACACATACTTAGAAGTTCATAAGGGGAAATAGATTCATATATTTTTGTATTTCCAGAAAGATAAGCTAAATTTTTTTTAATAGCTAAATCATTATCTTTAAAGTTTAAATTATCATAAGATATACTTCCACTAGTGGGCGTCATTATACCCGCAGTAATGCGTAAAAGAGTGGTTTTGCCCGCGCCATTTGGTCCTAAAATACCAATAATTTGTCCCTCTTCTGCTTTAAAACTTATATCATTTACCGCATAAAACTCTGTTTTTTCTTTTTTAGATATTTGCTTAGTAAATTTTTTTTGAATATTTTTTATTTCAATCAATTTAATAACCTCCTATATTTACATAATTATTATAGTTTTAGAAAAAGTTGTTGTCAACTAAATAAATTTTTATTTTAAATTTTTTTAAAGTATGACTTTCTTATGACATAAAAATAAATACTGATAAAGATACTATTCATTTATTAGTATTTGATTTTCCAGATATTTTTTTAAATAATCCCAGCAGTTCTTTTTACTAGTTAAGTTCTCGTAGTTATTATTTATTAAATTAAGTAACTCTTCTTTAGTTACATACTTTACTTCTGCAACTTCAGACTCATCTAAAGTAATATCTTGTAAATCTATATCTTTGTGAGCAATATAAAATTCATTAAAATGTTTATTTATAATATCATCTTTGGTATTTATAGATAAAGTTGAACCAATAAATAATAAATCTTTGGCATTTAAATTAATGCCTACTTCTTCTTTAGTCTCACGAATAATAGCTTCATAGCCAAACTCTCCTTTTAAGACATGCCCACCGGCAGTTATATCCCACATATTAGGCCATAACTTTTTATTAGCACTTCTTTTTTGAAGTAATATTTCATTTTTAGCATTAATAATAAAAACAACCACAGCTTTATGCCATAAGCCTTCTTTATGAGCAACCTCTCGGGAAGCTACTTTACCTGTAAATTCACCAAATTCATTTAGGATTTCAAAATATTCCATCATATCTCTCCTATCTTCATTAATTTTAAAAATTTTTTATATTTTTATTATACTTTTTTAATATTAAAATAACAAGTCTTATTTGAATACTTGTTATTTTTGGTAACTTTGGAAATCCACTACTTTAGAAGAATTATTGGGTGTATTATCTTTTAAGATACGGGCTAAAGTTTGAGCTTTTTCTTCTCTAGTTGTAACAGATAATTGCTCACATTTTTTTATGGCTGTACAAATATCCATTGTTGTAACTTCTTGACGATTATTATATTTGGCTTCACTAAAGGCAACACTCAAGACATCTTTAGCTAGTCTAGGATTTAAAATAGGAGGTGAACCCACAATATTTTGATGTTTAGGGTCAGTTGTCTCAATTATAAATTTGATTATTTCCGTAGTTTGAGCATTGGAATAAGGAAATTCTAAATTATATTTTTCTTTTAAACTCTCAATATATTTAGTTAAAATTTCAATATTTAGGATATCATCTGGAGCATTTAAGACTAAACGTTTAAAACGTCCACAAAAAGCTTCATCTAAAGCAAGGTAATTTTGGAATTCTAAAGGAGTTGTGGCGCCGATAATAACAATCTCACCATTTTCTAAATAAGGTTTTAAAAAATTGATGGCATCACTAGAACTGTTTCTAGTTCTTCCAAGACCATATAAAACATGAATTTCATCAATAAATAAAACTACTTTGCCATGACTACTACGACAAAAATCTATAACAGATTTTAATTTAGCCTCAAA
Source organism: uncultured Bacilli bacterium (assembly GCA_948543905.1). The sequence goes on along the minus strand of CAOVIS010000030.1, from coordinate 6,480 downwards.
AGTTCCAGCTAAATCCGTATCGGATGTTAGAGCTAGAGTATCAAGTTTAATTAACATCTTATCTTTTAAAATAGGATTTTTACGTTCTTTAATAGCCGCAGCTAGTTTTTTTACTAAAGAAGTTTTCCCGGATCCTGAGGTTCCAATAATAAAAGTTGATTTTCCTATCAAGAAAGTATTTTTGATAATAGTATCTAATTCATTTTCACGACCAGTAATAATCTCTAAATCATCATCATAAGATAAATCACTTATTAAATTACTTATATGAGAAATATCAAAAGCTGGGATATAAAAATCAGTAATGTGAGTCTTTAATTTAGCTTCTTTTACTTTTTCTTTAATAAGAGCTAAATCACATTCATAAATATTTTTTTGATAACGTACTGCGGTTTTTAATTGTTTTTTTATACAGATGGTTGTATAAAA
>CAOVIS010000030.1:5167-6041 GCA_948543905.1 uncultured Bacilli bacterium | reverse complement strand
CATTCATAAATATTTTTTTGCTCATAAGATTCAAAAGTGCCCTTTGTATAAAGGTTAAAGAAATAGTCATTATGAAATCTTTCAAGATAAGCATCAATTTCATTTTTAGTAGCTACTTTCACAACTTCTCTTTGTCTTTCGTGATCAATTTCATATTTTCCTAAAATCCCTTCGGTGCCTTTTATAACTGCAAATACATAATTATAGCCAAATTTTAGAAGGTACTTTTTTCTCTTTTATCAGTTTTAAAACAATAAATAGGAAAAATAGCTCCAGTGGCAATTTCCTCAGCAAAAAAGAAGGTATTATCAACATTTATAATACGATAGTAAATCTTTTTGGAAAAAACAATCTGTAAATCATTGGTGACTTCTGAAATATAACTTTTATATATTATATCATCCATAAGAAATTCCCCTTTAAAAGTAGTTTATATTATACCCTATTATTCGTTTTTGTCAAGTTTTTCTAGTGATTCATTAATTAAAATTTGAATTCATATTTCAAAAAATAGATTGAGAAAGTTGTAAAATTAAACAACAGAAAACGCCATTAGATTAAGTTCTAATGACGCCTCCAGAATCTTTTTTTACCATAGGTAAACGAGAAAATAAAAGTTAAGAAATATATATTTTTATATAGCAATAGTTATTATTTTGTAGTAAAATAATGGTATGTCTTCGTAGCTCAGCAGGATAGAGCGGCCCCCTCCTAAGGGGTAGGTCGGGCGTTCGAATCGCCCCGAGGACACCATTTTGAAAATCAACCTTTATTTAAGGTTTTTTTATTTGGTATTTTTGGTAAATTATTTTAGAAAAAATAGCCTTTCATAGAAAAAATATCTATATATTATTTATGATTAGAAGTCAAATTT
>CAOVIS010000030.1:0-5149 GCA_948543905.1 uncultured Bacilli bacterium | reverse complement strand
CTGGAAATTCGTTATACTCTACCCTATCTAGAATATTTTTTATTTGACCTTCTTCTAGAGTGTTAATTAAGAGACTATAATCATAAGAAGGGATATTTTTTAATTTAGCTAAACCAGTAGCAATCCTTAAAAACTTGAGAGCATTCTTTATATCATTTAAATGCATATAAGAAATACCTAAATTAGCATAAACTCTAATATCAAGATCTTTTAGAGGCAAGACTTTAAGATAAGCAGCTATAGCTTCTTGCCATAAGCTATTTTTAAAAGCAGTATCCCCTAACTCAAGATATCTTAGAGCTTTATGGGGATTTAGCCAGTAGCAGTCTTTAACAACTATTTCATTATCATTAAGTTTAAAGGCTTGAGATTTTTTTCGATATGTTTTATTAAAAGTATCAAGATCTATTTGGAAGGCATCTTTATTAATAATTATAACACCATTATTAGGAGTTAAAATATCGTATAGATTAGCCATTAACTCTTGATCTTTAGAAAGTATAATAGCTTTTTTTCTTATTTCAGCTAATTTGGTTTGAGTATCACTAGATAAATTTAAATTAATACCCAATTTTTGAAGTTCTAAGAAAACATTCTCAAGAATTAAACATTTTTCCCAATTTTTATTGGCATAACTTTGGTCAAATATATTTAGCAATGTAGATAAATTTAAATTTATTTTATCATCTAATAATCCTTTTAGAAAAGTTATAATAGTTTCAAAATTTCGAGTTCTTTTAGTTAGGCTTAGCTTTATTAGATATATAATTAGTCGCTCATATTTTCTTTATTAATAGCTTTTAATATGTTTCTTAATTGTAATAGAGCAACATCCACATTTTTTTGCATAAGGCTACCTTCAAGTTCTTTTAAGGCTTTAGGAGATAAGGCTACACTTAAGGGCCCGCTTAAGATTTTAGATTCTTTTCTTATTTCGGCTAATTTACTTTGAATAGTACCGGATAAATTTAAATTAATTCCTAATGTTTCTAATTCTATAAAAATATTAGAAATAATTTGACATTTTTTGAGATTTTGATTATTATAACTAGACTCAAATTCACTAATTAGTTCTTGATAATTTATAGTGATTATATTATCTAATAAACCTTTTAAGAAAGAGATAATATCTTGATAATTATTAGATTTTCTAGTAAAAAATAGATCAACTAAATAGAAAGTTAAATTTTCAAAATTTTTCTTACCCGCACTTGCTAAGAATAAACTAATTTGACTTTTAGCTTCATTTAATTTTTTATTATCAAAACTTTTTCCTATTGCATACAAATAATGTTTAGCATTGTTATTACTTACCATTTTCCCCCTCCTAATGTTATTTAACTCGCCTTAAAATAGTAGTGTTTTTCTCATCTTCTATTTTATATTCCGATATTCTACTAGAAGATGCCCAATCTGCAACAATAATTCCTTTATCACTACCTCTATATTTACAAATAGCATCTTTCTTATATAAATTAAAATCAGAAACAGAAAGAGGATAATCTAGGACTTCAGGTAAAGCTACATTATCAGTGAAAGTGTCTAATCTTAAAGAATCATCTTCAGAGTAATAACTTAAATCGCCTATTCCTTCTAAAGATAAGCGAAACCACGCACCATATAAATGAATAATATCATTATTAGAATATTGTAAATCTTGAGAAAGAAAGTACTTAGCAAAACCACTTGCTATAATTTTTTCAACCTGTTCATGAAATTTTATATCATCTAGAACTTGAGCATGATAAAAACCAAGTATATGATAGCAGTTATTTAAATCTCTTAAGACATCTGCCTCATCTTTGCCATACTTTTTTATATCCCAATCAAATTGCAGTAAAAATTTTTCTAAGAAGACCCGGAAAGCATTTTCTTTAATATCAAACCTACAGGCTAAATTGGGGTTTTCATATTCGCCAACTTTTTTTAGAAAAAAATCATAATCTTTAGCTCTTCTGTCATAGCAATGCGTATATTTTTTTAATTCAGCTAGTTCTTGTTTAATTTTTAAATATTCCCCTCTAAATCCCATTAATACTTCTTCAACTTTATAATTTCTATTTTCCATATTTTTTCCTTCTTTCTAATTATCTAAAACACTTTTAATGTCTTGAAGTTCAAAGCGATACTTCTGTTTTACTTCAGGATATTTCTCGTGATCTACTTCACTTAAGAAATTAGCAAGAGGTCTTACGCAAACCGAACCATCACCATATAAATGGCGATAAATGACAACTGTTTCATGAGTCTCACTATCTATGCCTAATTCTTCAACTAAGTAATAATCACCTTTAAAGTGCTTGTATATTCTTTTTAACTGTACTTCACGCATTTTTATTCTCCTTTTAATTTCATTAATTTTTCTTCTTCTAAGGCAAGTTTTTCTTCTTCAGCAGCAACTAGATTAGTTGGAGCCTTAGCTCCAAAGTTTTCATTAGCTAGTAAATTCTTTCTTTTCATAATAGAAGTCTCTAATTCTTTTAGCTCTTTTTCTTTTGTCTTTATATCATCTTCTGTTACAACACTTTCATAATAAATAGTTAAATCATAATTTTTGTATGTTACTTTATATGCTTTTTTTGCTAAATCCTCATTAGTTATATTATTAATCTTTAGTATTTTAGAAATAAGAGTATAGTCACTATTATTATTAAATTTAATTATAACACTTTTATCCATATGATTTTCTTGATAAGTTTTACGATAATTTTTAATAAATTCAATCATATCAATTATACTTTGTTCAGCATCCGGATATACTTCTTTTTTATTATATTTAGGGTAAGCACTTATCATAATATTTTCACTTATACCTGGAATATTAGAATATATTTCATCGGTTACATAAGGCATAAAGGGATGAAGCATTTTTAAAATTCCCATTAAAACTTCTTTTAAGATGCTTTTTGTTGTATTACTTTCTAAGCTAAATTTGGCAAATTCAATATAATTATCACAAAAATCATTATAGATAAAGTTATATATTTCGGTGCCAGCAAGTTTTAATTCATATTTATCCATGTATTTAGTAACATTTTTAATAGTTTTATTAAATCTTGTTAAAAGCCATTTATCGATATTAGTTAAATTATCAAAGTTAACTTCTTTTAAATCTTCAATATTCATTAAAACAAAACGAGAAGCATTCCATAATTTATTAATAAAGTTCCAGGTTGATTTTAGAGCTTCTTCATCAAATTTTAAATCCATACCATTAGATACGGCAGTAGTTAAGTAGTATCTTAAAGCATCCGCACCATAAAGCTCAATCATATCCATCGGGTCGATACCATTACCCAAACTTTTAGACATTTTACGGCCTATTTTATCACGAATAAGTCCATGAATTAAACAATGTTCAAATGGTCTTTCATTCATAAATTCTAAACCTTGGAAAGTCATACGATTAACCCAAAAAGGAATGATATCATAACCAGTGACTAAAAGATTATTAGGATAATAAGTTTTTAAATCATCAGTGTTATCAGGCCAACCTAGAGTGGAAAATGGCCATAAAGCACTAGAAAACCAAGTATCTAGAACATCTTCATCTTGAGTCCAGCCCTCACCCTTTGGTGCATCAAGGCCAACATATACTTCACCCTCTTTATACCAAGCAGGAATACGGTGTCCCCACCATAATTGTCTAGAAATACACCAGTCATATGTTATTTCCATCCAGTGATTCATTATTTTTTCAAAACGAGGGGGAATAAAGTTTACTTTGGCATTTTTTACTTTTTGAGTAGATAATACGCGATCAGCTAAAGGACGCATACGCACAAACCACTGTTTAGAGATAATTGGTTCAATTAAAGCGCCACTTCGCTCACTAAAGGGGGCATTATGTGTAATATTTTCAACTTCAAGTAAAAGACCAATACTCTTTAAATCTTTAACTAATTTTTCACGGCATAGAAAGCGATCTAAGCCTTCATAAATTCCAGCATTTTCATTCATCGTTCCATCTAGATTTAGACACTGAATTTTAGCTAAGTTATGACGCTCTCCTACTTCATAGTCATTAGGATCGTGAAAAGGAGTTATTTTGACACAACCACTGCCTTTTTCCATATCGGCATGCTCATCTAAAATGATGGGAATTATGCGACCAGAAATGGGTAAGATAACATTTTTACCATGAAATTTAGTATAACGTTTATCATTTGGGTTAATAGCAACCGCCGTATCACCAAATAAAGTTTCAGGGCGAGTGGTTGCAACATCTAGATATTCGCAACTACCCTCTATTTGGTATTTTAAATGATAGAAAGCTCCAGGCGTATCTTTATAGATTACTTCTTCATTAGATAAAGCAGTCATAGCAACTGGATCCCAGTTAATAATCTTTTCACCTTGATATATTAAACCTTTGTGGTATAAATCAACAAAAACTTTTTTTACAGCTTTAGATAAACCTTCATCAAGGGTAAAACGTTCTTTTGAATAAGCAAGGGATAGACCTAATTTACTCCACTGTGCATGAATATTATCCGCATACTCTTCTTTCCAACTCCAAGCATGTTTTAGCCATTCTTCGCGAGGAAGTGAACGAGGATTAATACCCATATCAGTTAATTTTTTATCAACTTTAGCTTGAGTAGAAATGCCAGCATGATCCATCCCAGGAAGCCATAAGGTATTAAAGCCTTGCATTCTTTTATATCTAATAACTGTATCTTGAATAGAAGTATCCCAAGCATGGCCAATATGAAGTTTACCAGTAACATTGGGTGGTGGTATTACTATACAAAAAGCTTCTTTAGCTTCTTTATTTGGTTCAAAATAACCATTAGACTTCCAGTTTTCATATTTGTCTTTTTCAACATTTAAGTGATTATATTTTTTTTCTAACATTTTTAATTCTCTCCTTTTTTTATAAATCATTGTAATTTTGCAAGGAATCCTTGCAAATTTTTAGTAAGTTATTGTAATCTTGCAACATGATGTTGCAGAAATTCATGACTCTAACATTTTCCTTTCTAATATAAAACTAAATAAAAAAGATAGTACAAAGGGTGCAAAGAAGCACGGTACCACCTTTTATTTAACTTTAATTTTTAACGCATATAATGCGGGATATAATCCAACTCGCAAGCTACCTTCAAAAATTATTCTTACCTATTTCCATCAACTATAAGCTTTCTAT
>CAOVIS010000029.1:4473-10144 GCA_948543905.1 uncultured Bacilli bacterium | reverse complement strand
CTAGTTAAAGTTTGCTTAAATATAGTATGAATTTTATTATCTGGAAATTTTGCGTTTTCTAAACTTACTGTATAAGTTGATAATATTTTACTAAAATTACGATATTCTAATATTAAATTAATAATAGGATGTTTATGAATTAACTTTTTTAAGGTATCTGCATCTGTTTTATAACCTTTTTGCGTTTTTTTACCCACAGCAATCTCTAATTTTCCAAATAAAACTTCACCTAATTGCTTAGGACTACTAATATTAAACTCACAACCTGCCATTTCATATATCTCTTTAGTTATAACCGCTAATTTACTTTCTGCTTCTTTTTTAATTTCTTCTAAAACATTACTATCTATTAATACTCCGACATATTCCATATCCGCAAGAACGTAGGATAAAGGCATCTCAATATCTCTAAATAACTCATACATCGCTTCTTTTTTTAATTCATTTATATAAGTATCTCTTGTATCATAAATAAATCTAGCTTTCAAAACTATATCATTTTTTAACTTTTCTTTATCACTAAAATTATTTTTTAAAGCTTCTTCATAAAAAGTAACATTTATATGTTCTGGCTGCATTAAATAAGCAATATCATCTTTAATATGACTAATAGTTAAATAAGAAGCAATCATCAAATCATAATTAACTGGTTCTAACTTTAAATTATTTCTTCTTAAAACTATATCCAAAGCTTTAGCATTATAAGTATAAACTATTTTACCTTTTAAACTTTTAACTAAAAACTCTAGCATATTTACATCTAAATAATAATTATGCTCTTTATCACTAACTCCAATTCCTATAATATTTCCTTTATGATAATTTTCACAATCCAACTCCATATAAAGACTAACTTCATCATTTAAAATTAAATCTTCTGGTTTAGTAACTTCTATAAACTCTATATTATCTTTTAAAACACTAGGCTTTTTAAAGTTTTTAAGTAATGAATAAAATTCCAATGTCTCATATATTTCACTTAAAGCTTCTTCATTACCTCCCTTATAAATTATATCTTCAAAACTTATATTAAGCGGTACTTCTTTATAAATTGTCGCAATTTCTTTACTCATAAAAGCATTATCACGGTCTATTTCTAATTTTTCGCGCGTCTTACCTTTAATACTTTCAATATTATCATATATTCCTTCTAAAGATCCATATTCTTGAAGCAACTTTAAAGCGGTCTTATCTCCTATTCCTCTAACTCCAGGAATATTATCAGAAGCATCCCCTGCTAATGCTTTCAAATCTATTATTTTAATTGGTTCAATTCCCCAATCATCTTTAAAAGTCTCAGGGTTATATCTAATATAGTCTTTTTGTTTTAAAAGTTTTACATCTACAACTGGACTAATAAGTTGCAATAAATCGCGATCACTAGAAATAATTGTTGCATCATACTCTGGATCTTGATCAGCCATACTAGCAAGCGTTCCGATTATATCATCCGCCTCATAGGGTTCCAGCTCCAAATATTTAATTCCCATCGCATCTAAAATATCTCTAGCTATTGGCATCTGCTTTTTCAAATCATCTGGAGTTTCATGTCTTCCTTCTTTATAAAAATCATATTTTTGTTTCCGAAAATTCTTTCCAATATCAAATGCCACGGCAATATATTCTGGTCTTTCTTCATTAATAATCTTATTAATCATACTTACAAACCCATACAAAGCATTAGTCGGAAATCCTTTAGAATTTCGCATAATATTCCCTGAATACGCAGTCGCATAATAACTTCTAAACATTAAATTATTACCATCAACCAAAATTGCTTTTTTCATTTTACTTCACCTAAGCTTATTATACAATAAAATTAGGACAAAATAAACAAGATTACCTCTTTAATTCCAATAAATTTATATCCCGAATATAACTAGTCTCATTTCTAGAATCACCCAATAAAATTGAAGCATCATTTAAAGTAATTATTTCTTTTTTCATAAGCTTCTTTAAATATTTTCTTAAATGTTTGGTAAATATAATAACCGAAATCCCTACTCCTTTACTTGCTAATAATTCCGCTAAAATTATATCATCTTTTATAATATCATTAAATAAACCATCAACTAAAAAATACATCACTTCTAAATTAAAAGGAATAAGATTATTATGAAGTAAATCTAAATAATTTTTCTTTCTTAAAGTATATTCATCAGTATCAATAAAATAAAACTGCTTACCTAGTAAAATATTATACATCATATCATAACAATTAACATTTTGTTTAGATATTTGTTTAATAGCTTCTACTGCATCATCAATAACTAATTCTAACCAATCTAAATTTATATTAAGAGGATTTAACATCCAAAGATTAATACCATTAACATATGGCATAACATAACCAATTATGATACCATTTAAAGAAATAATATCACTTGGAAAAATAAAAGTACTACTCTTAATATCTTTAAACTGTAAAACACTCTCTTCATTAAAATCTATAGATTCTAGCTCATTATCAAAATAATAATAAGATATTTTATAAACTAAATTTTTTCCTTTATCTACATATGTTATACCTTGCGAACCACTTTTACTTAACACAGTTAAATGTGAGAGAAACATATCTAATTCATATTCACTTTTAAATTCCATAATAGCCCCCAAAATTTATAGATTATATCTTATCAAATTACATTCATTTTGTCAAAAAAACTAGTTGTGTACACTAGTTCCTATTTTTTCACCTTTTAAAATTTTTAATATATTATGAGGATTTTCAATAGCAAAAACTTGTATTGGTATGTTATTTTCTCTTCCCATCGAAGTTGCAGTTATATCCATAACTTTTAAATCCTTTTCTAATACTTCATCATAGGTTATATCGTCATACTTTATTGCATCTTTATTAATTTTAGGATCATCTGAATATATTGCATCAATAGATTTTCCAAGTAATATAACATCAGCATCTATTTCTAAAGCTCTTAAAACTGCTGCTGTATCCGTTGTAAAATAAGGATGTCCTGTGCCTCCTGCAAAGATTACTACTTCGCCTTTTCCTAAAGCTTCCATTACATCTTGTTCCTGATACCCAGAAGATATTCCGGCAATATGAGATGCAGTTACCAAAAAACTAGCTACCGCACTTGATTCTAATACATCTCTTAAAGCTATACCATTCATAACTGTTGCCATCATTCCTATATAATCTGCACTTGTCCTTTTTATTTTATTAGTACTTCTTCCTCTAAAAAAATTACCTCCTCCTACAACAATTGCTACTTCTACTCCCATTCGTTTTATCTCTTTTAAAGTATCAACAATATCTTCCATTACCAAGTTATCAAAACCAAATCCTTTTGTACCAGCTAAAGCCTCTCCACTAATCTTTAGAAGAACTCTTTTATATTTTAAATTTTCCATTAACAAACACCTCTGACTTATTCTAACATAAAATTTCAAAAAAAAGAACGATTTTTAATAATCATCCTCATTAATACTATCAATAAATTCAATTTGTTCATCTACCACGGTTCTAAGTCTTCTTTTAAATATCCCAACTCGACGTTTTAAAAGATCTGCATCTTGTTCAATTTTATTAGCTTTAAGAAGTGCATCATTAACTATTCTTGAAGCATTACGTTTTGCATCATCAATGACACCTCTGGCCTCATCACGAGCAACTTTTTTAATTTGATTAGAAGCATCTTCCGCAACCATAATTGCTCTATTTAAAGTATTCTCCATATTTTTATAACGCTCTAATTCATTTTTTAAATTTGCAATATCCTCATCTTGTCTTTTCAACTTGGTGAGCATACTTTCATATTCACTCGTAACTTCATTAACAAAATTATTTACTTCTAGTTTATTATAGCCATTTAGACTATTATTAAACTTTCTCAAAGACTCATCACCTCTAATTACTTAATTATACTATATTTACCATTCTTCTTCAACTTCTGTTTTATTTTTTTCGGCTTCGTCTGATATTTTCCCTTGAACATTTACATTTTTAGGAGTACATAAATAAATTCCTACACCAATTTTTTGCATAGTTCCTCCTATCGCATATATAACCCCACTTAAAAAGTCGATAATTCTCTTAGCTTGATCAGATGTAACTCGTTTCAAATTAACTACTACACTATTTCGGTTTTTTAAGTGATCTGCTATCTGTTGCGACTCTGAATATGCTCTAGGTTCCAGCAAAATCATTTTATTACCTGTTTTATCTGCTTCTGCTAAAGCATCCGCTTCACTTACATTATAAAACTCATCTTCAGTTCCTGTTAAAATATCTTCATCTGGGTCTTTAAATAAATTTTTTAATAGAGCCATAATTTTTCCTCCTATTTAATATTTCTACAAATACTCCATAATATGAACATCTTTAGCCAATTTTTCTACTAAACTTTTAGGTTCATACTTACTAAATATTTCTACAAAATTACTATTATCAATCAAAAACATATCATGATAATTAATAAAAATCTCTGCTAAATTAGTAACTCCCAAATTATTTAAATACTCTAAATTCTTTGAAACTAACTTTTCACAAAGCCAAATTTCTCTAAAAATTTCATGCTGCTGCAAGTCCCCTTCCCATATTATTCTCCATCTCCGGAATAGCACTAAGAATTAACTGTGCCTCCGCACTATTTATATTAATATTTAAACTCTCTAATATATTACTAAGCATTCCCCTAGTTCCTAAAAATTGATATTCTTGTCTTAATATAGCCGCAACTAATTTATCAGGAATACTTCTAACAATATTTGCTACTGCCTCATTAGTTGGATTAGCTAAAACCAAATAATTTAATTTTTCAACTGTATCATAAAAAATACTTTTATCAAACTCATCCATCATTCCAATTTTATCTTCAAGATTCTTAGTAGCCTCTTTTTTAACATCTTCTTGTACATTAGGAGCAGCTTCCACTGGAGCATTAGCAGATACATTTACATTTTTAGCCATTGCAGCAATATAATTCTTTATATCTTCATCATTACCAAGTTCTTTTATAAAAGTATTATCTTGATTTAAAAAAGGTACTCCATTATCTTTACATAACTCTACTCTATCCAAAAAAGCTTTTCTAAAAGAAGAAACTTTCATATTTGAACTTTCCACTACCTCTTTTAATCCCCAAGCATTTATTCTATCCAAACTATTTTTAAACTCATTTAATTCTTTTAAATTAGCTGTATAAGTTTTAGCAAATAAACCACTAGAACCTTTAAGTTTATAACCATAAGCTACAAATAACTCTTGAACAGTCCCAGGATTACTAGCAACAGCACTATCAACTAAAAACTTATTAGGATCTACTCCCTCAGCTAAATCAAGACCTATCTTGTTTCCTTTTTCTTTTGCAAATAATAATATCATACATTAACCCTCCCTAATAAGCCATAAGCGGCACTTTTTTTGGATCTAACCCACTATTTTGTAATAATATAATTGCTTTATCTAAACCTTTATAATCATATTTAGTTAAAACAGTTGGATTTAAATAAATATCTAAAGCGCTTTTACCAATTCTAAGTAACCTATCAACCTTAGCTTCTAACTCTTTATCATACAATAAATTAATATAATCTACAAAAACATCTAAACTAAGATCATTATTCTTAAATATAGCAACATTTCTCCTAATAACTTTTTCATTGAAATGAGCAAGGATTTCTTCTAAATCACTAGTAGTATAATCTA
>CAOVIS010000029.1:4171-4451 GCA_948543905.1 uncultured Bacilli bacterium | reverse complement strand
CATTAAATAGATCAATCAAATCTTCTTTATCTAAACTCTTAGTTTCTTCCACTTTTGGTGTTTCTTCTGGCTCTTCAACTTCAATTTTTACAGGTTCAATTAATGGTACTTCTTCTTTTTCTTTAATGCTTTCCTTTACTTCTTCTTTAAGTGGTATTTCTTCTTTACTTTTAGCCTCTTGGATAACATCACCTATTGAACGAGTCTTAGATGCTTTAAGTTCACTATCATACTCAAATAAAGCATCTTCAGGGAACATAAGTATCTTAGCTGCCTCTCT
>CAOVIS010000029.1:3735-4161 GCA_948543905.1 uncultured Bacilli bacterium | reverse complement strand
TAAAATCAAATTGTTCAAGTAAAGCTGTAATTGAATCTCTTGTTATATTAATATTGCCTGATAAAGCTAAATCAAAATATTCATTTAACTTCTCTTGGTTTGCTAAAGCAGCATCTTTTCTAATTCCTAGTTCTTCAATTTCCGTGATAGCACTATTCATTTCTTCTTCAACTTTAATTAATTCTTCTTCACTCTCTTTTATTTCATTATTAACACTTTCAATTGTAAGAGGAAGTTTATCATTTAATTTAGTTGTTAAATCTTCCGGATCAAAATCAATATTCAAGCGATCTATTACCGTTTCATAATCACTCTTTTTAATAGCACTTATAACTTCTATTAACTTTTTTCCTTGTTCATTCAAAACTTTAGAATCACTCTCTAAACCAGCAATCTTCTCTTGTAAAGCACTTTTTTCCTCAGTCG
>CAOVIS010000029.1:0-3725 GCA_948543905.1 uncultured Bacilli bacterium | reverse complement strand
TTTCTTTTAGAACCACACTATCATTTCCACGTAGGTTATATAACTTATCAAGAAGTTTAGTAACTTCTAAAGATGATGTCTTCATGTATCCCACTCCTTATTCTATAAATTATTATAACAAAGCTCATCTAAAATGTAAATAAGAAATGTAAATAATTTTTTAAATAAAACCTTTATAACCTTTCTAATCTTTAACTTAAACTCAAATTTTCTTTTCCATTTTTTCGTTCAAAATAATTTTTCAAAGATTTAGCTATTAAATCAATATCAACAAAAGTAAGAGCATATCCCTGTTTTTTAATATTCTCATAATCATTTAATAATTTATCAAAAATCACCATAAATTCATATAAATTATCACTATTAAAATTAATCAAATCAAGTAAAGAATTAGATAAATCATCATCTAATTCTCCTATTTCTAAAGCAAAACTTTTTATATCCTCAACTAAAATATTACGTGTAGCAATAACATTTTCTTCTAAGAAACTTCCATAAGTTTTAAAATCTCTATCTAATAACATAATTTGTAAATTGATCAATTCTTTTTCTTTAATGCTGTAGTTTTTAGTAGCTAGCATTAAACTTGTTTTCATAAGAATTAAACTTTTATTACCACCCTCATAAAATAACCTTAGTATTTCTTCATAAAAGTTTATTTTCTCGGCTCTAATACCAAAATTAATAAATTGTTCTAATAATGTATGTCTCATATTTTCTATATCCTTATACATCATTATAACTTTGGTTTATTTAAATGTCAATTTCTTTTTTTTCGAATATAATACAGTGAATAAGAAAGAGAGGAAAAATATTTTGAAAAAGAAAATTATTACCTTGTTATTAATTGCTCTTATTATAATTGCAGTTATCATAACAAGTATCAAATTTAAAAAACAAGACGATAACAATTTAACTAAAATAAAACTTGCCGAAGTAACCCATAGTGTATTCTATGCCCCTTTATATGTAGCAATTGAAGAAGGTTATTTTAAAGATGCTGGACTTGATCTAGAAGTTATACTAACACCAGGTGCCGATAAAGTAAGTGCTGCTGTTTTATCAAATACCGTTGATATAGGATTTGCTGGTACAGAATCAGCTATCTATGTCTATACGGGAGGTGAGAGAGATTACTTAGTTACATTTGCTGGTCTTACTAAAAGAGACGGTCAATTTATTCTTGGCAGAGATTGTAATAAAGAATTTAAATTAGAAGATTTATATGGTAGTGAAATACTAGTAGGAAGAAATGGTGGAATGCCAGCCCTAAATTTCTTAAATGCTATGAAAAACAATAATATTGACATAAGTAAAATTAATATAAATTATGCAGTCGATTTTGCAGCTCTATCTGGTACATTTATGGGTGGTGTTGGTGATTATGTTGATTTATTTGAACCAACTGCAACTAATGTAGTAAATAATAGCAATGCCTGTATAGTTGAATCTATTGGAAAATTATCTGGTGAAGTACCATATACTGCTTTTTATGCTCGTAAAAGTTATTTAGAAAAAAACAAAGACCAATTAGAAAAGTTTACAAATGCTATAAATAAAGGCCTAGAATTTGTTAAAAATAATGACAGCAAAACTATTGCTGAAATAATATTACCCCAATTTCCTGATAGTTCCCTAAATGATATCATAACTATTATTGATAACTATAAAAAATATGACTCATGGCTTGAAAATTCTTTTATTAATGAAGATAGTTTCAAAAATTTAGAAAACATCTTACTAGATAATAAACTTATAAATGATTACGTACCATATTCTGATTTAATTCATAATTTATATGAAAAATAAAATCTTAGAAATATCTGGTTTGAATAAAGTTTATTATTCTAAAAATATCGAAACTGAAGCTATAAAAAATCTATCTTTTGATGTTTATGAAGGCGAATTTTTAAGTATTGTAGGACCTTCTGGATGTGGTAAATCTACTCTTCTTAATATTTTAACAAATAATGAAGAAAAAACTTGTGGCAATATTAAAACTTATAAAAATATCAAGTTTGGTTATATGCTTCAAAGTGATTCTCTTCTTCCATGGAAAAAAGTCATTGATAATGCTACTTTAGGTATCAAACTTGCAAAAAAAGATAGTGATATCTCCTATGTTAAAAATTTACTTAAAACCTACGGGTTAGAAGAATTTGAAGACAAAAAGCCTGAAGAACTATCTGGAGGCATGCGCCAGCGAGTCGCTCTAATTAGAACTCTAGCTTTAAATCCTGATATTTTAATTCTTGATGAACCATTTAGCAAATTAGATTATCAATCACGCCTAAAAGTAAGTGATGATGTTTATAAAATTATTAAAAATGAGCAAAAAACAGCCATAATGGTAACTCATGACTTAGCCGAGGCTATAAGTATAAGTGATCGCGTTATAGTTTTAGGAAAAAGGCCTTGTATTATTAAAAATATCTATAAAATAAACCGTGATGAAAATAAAAACCCTATCGAAAATCGTAAAGACAAAAATTTTGCATATTATTATGATTTAATATGGAAGGACTTGATAAGTGATGAGTAAAGAACATCTTAATTATCTAAAAAAATTAAAAAAAGAAAAATTTATCATTCTATTCTTTCAATTATTTATTTTAATAACATTTCTAACATCATGGGAATTGCTAAGTAAATATAATGTTATCAATCCCTTTATTTTTTCTAGTCCTACCAAAATAATTGCTACCATAAAAAGTTTATTCCTATCCTATAATCTTGTAAGTCACATTACAACAACTCTATATGAAACAATTATTGCTTTTACTTTAGGTATGGCTCTTAGTTTTATCTTTGCTATAATTCTTTATCAATTTAAAATTTTAAATAAAATAATTGACCCTTATCTTACAATGTTAAACAGCCTTCCTAAAGTAGCTTTAGGACCCTTAATCATTATAATTGCTGGAGCTAACACTAAATCAATTATTGTAATGGCCCTCTTAATAAATCTTATCGTAGGTATAATGAATATTTATAATGGCTTTAATAATATAGATCCCGATTATATCAAATTATTTAAAACTTTAGGGGCCAATAAATTAGATACTTTATTAAATCTCACAATTCCTGCATCATTTAAAACTATAATTTCTAGCCTTAAACTAAACATCTCCATGACTTTAATTGGCGTTATAATGGGAGAATTTTTAGTAAGTCGTAAAGGAATTGGTTACCTAATTATTTATGGTACTCAAGTATTTAATCTTAATATGGTCATGGCTGGAATTGTTATTTTAGTTATTATTTCCTTTTTATTATATAAAATTATTACGAAAATAGAAAAAAAGCTTCTTAATCTCTAGAGGCTTTTTAATTGTTTACTTCTTCTAAAAATTTATCAAAATCAGATTCAAATAATTTATCTTGGGTTATTCTATATTTTTCAAATTCACTTAAAGCTTTATCAACAGCTATCTCATGAGATATTTTTCCAGCACCTTTTAAAACATCTAAATCATCTGCTAATAAATATTTGTCAATTCTGGTACTCCAATCTTCCATTGTCATTGGAATATGCCTTTCTGCTCTTCTTTCAGCTAGTTCTAAAAAGGCATTTACAATTCTTTCTAAATCTTTTATTTCTTCTTTAGTTAAATAATTTTTTGCGATTACTACATCTGATTCCATAATTTTTCCATTAGGAGAATTCTTCCAAGAAGTTAAATTCATTTTCTCTTTTGCATGGTCTGCTCTATTATAAATAATTT
>CAOVIS010000028.1:7219-10177 GCA_948543905.1 uncultured Bacilli bacterium | reverse complement strand
ATTCCGCACAAACACTATTATCATAAGTAATGCCTTCAAGTGATCTAAAAAGCTCTTCCCCACTGTAATCTTTAATTGTTTCAACCATTTTTTTTACTTTCCGCTCCTGATATCTTTCATAAGAATATTTTAGTAAAATATTTTGAGAAAAAATAAGAAAAAGTAAAATAGTAACACTAAATATTATTAAGTAGGACAGCGTTTTAAAATTAATACTACTAAGTTGTTTCTTTAACTTCAAATTTATACCCCATTCCTCTTATTGTTTTTATCGTATCCCGATATTTACCTAAATTATTTCTTAAAGTTTTAACATGAGTATCTACAGTTCTTTCATCACCATAAAAATCATAACCCCATATATTTGATAAAATCACATCGCGTGATAAAGCTATGTTTTTATTTTGCATAAAATACTTCAACAATTCATACTCCTTAGGCGTTAATACAATAGCTACATTATCTATTCTAACTTCATGCGCAATATCATCAAGAACTAAACTATCATACGTATATAAACTTTTATCATTTTGCAGTCTTTTAGTCACAGCTTTAATTCTTGCGACTAATTCTTTAGGTGAAAAAGGTTTAGTCATATAATCATCTACTCCTAAATCAAAACTAAGAAGCTTGTCAAATTCTTCACTTCGAGCTGAAAGCATTATAAAAGGAACATCTTTTATTTTTTTTATCTCTTTTACCGCCTGATAACCATCCATTTTCGGCATCATGATATCCATCACAACTAAATCAATTTCTTTTGATTTAACTATTTCTACCGCCTCTAAACCATTTTCTGCTTCATATACTTCATATTTTTCTAATTTCAAATATTCTCTAATAACATCTCTTATTAAAGACTCATCATCACAAACTAATATTTTCAAATAATCACCTCTATAGCTATATATTATAACATATTTGTGAAAATTAAGTGAAAAGAAAAAAAGCATTGCTGCTTATTTTATTTGACAACTATAACCCTTATTAGTAAAGAAAGCACGCATTTCACCTAAAGATGCTGGTAACTCACTTCCAAATTCCGTGACTAAATTATCGTATGCTTCTCTTTTTTCAATTGTAAGTTTTAAAGTCGCATCATCATAAGTCGGAGTCCCAACTATTCCTTTATATGTAACCACATTTTGGCCTTCATTAACTGCCTTAAAATTATTATATTCATCTACAGTTGCAAATTTAAAGGTATATACCCTATCTGTTATTTTATTAAAACTACTATTGCTAAATCCAAAATTACTCATCTCTTCATAATCATTACTAACTTTTGTACAAGTAAGAAATAAATCTGATACTACCTCATCAACAATCAAAGTTCCAGTAACTTCAACTTGATTACCCGCACCATCTCGAACTATTATTGGTACATGATAATTATCTTTAATTTTAACATATTCTAATACTTTATTAGGTTCTTTAAATTCATAAGTGCAACTAGCAATAAAATCTTCTGGTGTAATTGTACCATTAATTGCCACTTTAGCTTCTTTTAATGTAACTTCAGGATTTTTTGTATCAACAACTTTTAGTTTACCTTTATAAGAAGCCTCGCCACATTTAACTAAATAATCATACTCTTTATTTACTTCATTTGTACTTTGAACACCAGTTGTATCTAATGAGCATTGAGATTGATTTATTCCATAAAATATTGCATAATCATTTATATCAGTTGAAAGAACTCCTCCAACTTCTACTGTTACTTCTTTTAATTTTACACTAAATTTTGGTTCATTAGATTTCTGTAAGAAAAAGTATACAGCTACCCCAACTCCAGCAATTGCTAAAATAATAAGCACAACAAACAATGTCTTATTTATTCCTTTTTTCTTAGGTTTAGCTGGCTTTACCTCAGGTGTTGGTGGTACACTAGTATCAACAGAAACATTAGGAATAGGAGGAACTGTTCCAATTTCATCAAATATCGGTGTTGTATCAAAGTTATTAATTGAATCTGGCACATCATAAGAAATAGGAGCTACTGGTGCTACATTTGTGTTAATATCTGGTATAGGATTCACTGGTGCTACCGGTGGGGCAATTGGACTATCAACTTGTGGTATAGAAGTAGGCACTGGTGACTCAATCCCTGGAAGTGGTTCCTTAGGTTCTACAGGTCCAGTTGGTTCTTCCTCTTTTTTCTCTTCTTCACCATTATTTGGATCTTCAGGTAAAACAACAGGTGGCGGAGTATTATTAACGGCTTCACTTGTATTAGGTTGCGCTCCTTCATTAACATTATTACTAGGAATACTTCCAGATGTAGTATTTTCTGATCCTACAGTCGCTTGATTATTATTATCTGGAGCTACCGGTGCCACTGGAACAGATCCAATCGATACTGGTGGCACTGGTTCCACAGCCTGATTATTATTACCACCATTACCAATATTATCAACATTTCCTAAAGAAATAGAATTTAGTTCTTCTTTATTATCATTATTACTGTTATTCATATTTTACAGCCCCTTTATTATAAATATATTATAACTGAATATTTTCTAAAATGCAATCAAAATATTATCAATTAATTCAACACTAATCACATTATAAACTATTCTTTTTCTACAACATCCAACTTAGCAGTTTTCTCAAGTGTTATTACTTCTTCTCTATAGTTTAACGCAAGCCCTATCGTAAATATATAAGAAAGTAAATAAAACCAAATAATTAAAACTACAATACTAGCTAGGTTTCCATAAAAAACATCATATCTTGCAAAATTTGTTGTATATATCGAATAAACATAAGTAACAAGTATAAAACCAACTGTTGTAAATATAGCCCCTTTATTCACTTCATGACTCTCTATTTTTTTATCTGGTGCCATTGTAAAAATAATTTTTATAAAAACGAATATTATAAACCAAGAAACTGGTCCTTTTAAAACACTTATTAATAATGTAATATTAGTAATAATACCCCGACTTAAATTCATTA
>CAOVIS010000028.1:4719-7209 GCA_948543905.1 uncultured Bacilli bacterium | reverse complement strand
CTTGAAGCATTTCGATAATTTTATCTCCAAACACTCCAAATATAAGTAAAAATATAAATAACAAAATAATAATCAAAATCATAATAAAAGCTTTTAATCTTCTTTTAAAAAATCCGGCATTAGGAGTCCCATAAATCATATTAGAACTAACAATTATTGAAGCCGGTCCATTACTTGCAATCACATAACCTACTATCAAAGTAATAATAAATTTTAAATCAGTTTGCACAACCGTATTAACCCCCAAAAGCATACTTGCAAACTCTGCACTAAAAGCTTTGGTTATAAACTCTGCAATAAAATCAATCGAAAAATTAAAAGCAGAAGCAATATAAGTTAAAATAGTTATAGTAGGTACCACTGATAAAACAAAAGAAAAAGCAAGATGTCCGGGAAGGATTTCCATCTCTGGTCTTGTAATTACTTTAAAAAAATTTTTAATTCCCCTCTTTACTCTTTCCATCATTTTTATCCTCACTCTTTATCTTTTTTTGCTTTTTCATGTCATCGGTCGCTTCTAAAATAGCATCTTCAATTGTCTTAATATTGTCATTAATCATAGAATAACCAAATTCTCCACCATACTCATAAGGAAGTTTTTTAAATTCTTTATTAAGTTTATGGATATAATTAGTTACTTGTTTTTGCGTATAACCAACTAAATAAATTAAAAACTCATTACCATCAGTACGCATAATATCACTATTATCAAGTTGTGTTTTAATAAGAATATTAGCTCCAGCTTTTATCTGCCTATCTCCTTCTTCGTACCCTAAAGTATCATTTATAAATTGAATATTATTTAAATCAATTACAATCATAGTTTGAGGATAAATCGTATTATTATTCCAATTATTAATATACTCATTTAAGTAATTACGATTCTTAAGTGAAGTAAGTTGATCAATAAACTTAATTTTATTTTCCTTCTTTATTTTCTTAGCAATCTTAACTTTTTTACTACTTTTATATACTAATATAAATAGAGCGGCAAATATTACAATAGTAAGTAATATATATTTAGCAATAGTTCCAAGGATACTTCCTGTCCGAGCTACCTCTAAATAATTATCTATCCCTTTATATACCATTTCTCTATTATCTAAAGTCATGACATATTTACTAAATAATTTATAAAAAGCATTATTGTTCTTAATTTTAAAATCAAAAGTTTTATTCAAATTACTACTATACCTTTCTGTATAATTAGAAAGTATGTCATTCTTATATAAGAGGAAAACATTTTTATCAAGTACAATTATAGCATCTTTTTTATTTAGTTTTTTAAGATCTGATTCGTTGTCGTAGCTCTTAACAGTAACGCCCGAAACTTTCTCTAAATAATTATAAAGCAAACTATTTTTAGGAACATAAACAGTATTTCCTATTAAACTATTTAAACTATTAACAACTATACTGTTGCTTCTAGAAGCAACTACACTATACTCGAATAAAATTTTAGCATCTGCACTATTAAAGTTATCAATATCATTATAATTAAAGAATAAATCAACTTCATCCCGACTTATAGCTTTTTTTAACCTATTGATGTTTTTATATCTTTTAAAATTAAAATCAACATTACTGAATTTTCCAAAATCATAAAGATAACCTGCAACTATTCCACCATAATTACCACTCATTAAAACTTCATAAGGACTATTATTAACAAAACCATAATCATAAGTAACACTTCTAATACTATCTATTTCCGTCTCGCTTATATTAAGTTCTTTAATAAATAAAGCCAGTTCTTCTCTCTTAAAGTATTCATCAAGATTTTCTTTTGACCAATTAATGTAAAATTTTTGTAATACACTTGTAAATTTAATATTATCGTTATTAGAATTACTACCCGTAATTGTATAATATATTTTAGCATCAGATAAATGATTAATAATATAATAATCATTCTTTAATATTTCATCTAAATAAACAGTTAAAGGAACAATTATATAATCAATATCTTTACTTTCATTAAAATCGTTAAGTAATTGTTCCCTACTACTAAGACCAATTAAATTAATCTCATTACTGCCCGTAAAATTAGAAATATATGATATATCATCACTTAATACGCCAATTTTTTTATTAACAAAATTATTATAACTCGCCACTACCTCAGATTTTTTACTTACTAAAACATAGTGATCAGTATAAAAAACTGTATCATTTTTACCTAAATTTGTTTTAAGTCCCAAAGTTATACCGGAAGTTTCTTCTCCTAAATTATAAGCCGCAGGCACAATTTCTATTGCTCTCTTCTTTACATTTTTATTATCTAAATTCATTTTCATATTCCACCCACATCTTCTTATATTTACATTATTTAACACATTAACTTTTAACTTTTTACTAATACTTGCATTTATCCACTTTTTTTCATCAGCAGTTATTTTATTATCATCTCTTAAAATATTATAAGTTACAAGAAAACCAATAACCAAAGCTAAAATAACAACTATTGTAATAATAACACTTTTTTTATTT